>JBAYCP010000024.1:0-9695 GCA_041668665.1 Bacilli bacterium
CATCGCGGCCAAATCCTCGCGATCATTCAAAGGATTGTCTGTTTTGGATAAGATGATTAAATTGTTTTCAAAATACGGCTCGGAAAAAGTCATTTGTTCTTCTCGCTCAGGTGTTATCGTGAGCCCATTCCAGATGGCATCAATTCGTTTGCCGTCCAATTCCATCACTTTGGCATCCCAAGAAATATAACGAGTACGTAAGGGGATCCCCAGTTCTTCCATCACTTTCTCTGCCAGTTCAATGTCAAATCCAGTGGCCACACCTTCTTCCAAATAGCCCATCGGTGGAAAGTCTGTAAATCCTACGACCAGTTCATTCTTCTCCACAATATATTCCCAATCTGTTTTGCTACTTCCACAACCCGTTACCATAAGACTCATAACAGCAAGAAGTAGAACGCTTTGTTTTCGTTTCATCATGAAACCCCCTTCTGTGATGTTCCTATCATACTTTATCACAGTAGAGTTGTAAAGCATTATTTTATTTTCTTTTTTCTCATCAAAAAACTGGGTAGATGTTCCACCCAGTTTTCTTCCATTGTTATGAATGAGCACCATGCCCACATTGGGGACAGCGACCACTAAATACGGTTTCATGCGCGATGATTTCCAATTGCGCTTTTTCTTTCATGTATTCAGCCAATTGATCATAAGGATCAAAGTCTAAATCTAAAATTTTGCCACAATCCACACATTGGAAATGTTGGTGTGGATGCAAGTTGGCATCGTAGTGCATGGCTTGGTCCGGCATTGGCAAGCGCCGTAATTGGCCTTGTTCCACCAAGAGATTGACATTTCGATAGACGGTTGAAACCCCAATACTGGGATGTTCGTGGCGCACAAGCTCCGCTACATCCGTGATTGTTGGATGGTAGAGTGAGCGCACCGTCTTTAGAATAATCTCTTTTTGGCGGGTATTTCGATAATTCAATGCAAATACCCTCCTTTCATCACAATTCGAAGTATCAATTCGCGTTATTTCTTTTCGCGGCGGAAGCACATAAACCAGTCGAGGCAATACATCTCATCATCGTGACTTTCCATCCGTTCTTTGGCAGTGCCACACGATCCGGCGGTCGGCACGATCACATCATCGCCAGGGCGCCAGTCGGCAGGGGTGGCTACGCCATCCTTATCGGCTTTTTGCAAGGCGAGAATAATTCGTTTGATTTCATCGAAGTTCCGTCCTAAGGACAATGGATAATAGAGGATGGTCCGAATCATACCTTTGGGATCGACCACAAAGACTGCCCGGACGGCTTGAGTGTTGGATTGACCAGGTTGGATCATGCCATATTTCTTGGCAACATCCATCCGAATGTCTTCAATCAAGGGGAAGGTCACTTCGATATCTTTGAAATGTTTCCATTCGATTTCTTTGATACGACGCAACCAAGCGATATGGGCATAAAGAGAATCAACCGACAAGCCCACAAGTTCCGTATTTAAGGCTTTGAAGTCATTCATCATGGACGCAAAGGTCATGAATTCCGTGGTACAAACCGGTGTGAAGTCGGCAGGGTGTGAAAAGAGAATGACCCATTTCCCTTTGTAGTCTTCTGGAAACTTAATCTTTCCTTGGGTCGTCACTGCCTCAAAACTTGGGGCAGGTTCGCCAATTAACGGCATGTGATACATTTCTTCCATCAATGGTTCCTCCTAGTTCTCTTAATGAGAAGTCTTTCTATTAAGATTATACCATATTACCATTGATGATGAAATCCAATATGCTTAAATCTTTTTCATTCGGAAATATTCTTTAAAGTAAGGGTCCACAAAACTTTCACTAAAGGGAAAGGCTTTGTTTCGGACATCCGCCATAACTTGTAACATCGTTTGTTCAATCACGGCTCTTAAAGAGGCAGGATAATGAAACTTCTCCGCATTGTGAGCATATTCATTTTCATCCAGCACTCGCACAATTCCGCTGGGAGCAAGTCCCACATCAAGATCATAATCAATATAGGAGACCATGCTTTGCTCCACCAAATGCGGGGAAGCAAGGTTGCAATAGAAGTGAACACCATCGGTACGAAACATAGCAATAACGTTGCACCAACGATTGGGGAAAAAGAAGGAAAGAGCAGGTTCTTTGGTCTGCCAGCGGCGACCATCGCTTTCAATGACTCCCGTACGAAAATTCCCAAGCACCAAACAGTCCTCTTGGATGGCGACGACTTGATTACTATCCCATACGCGATGGACACTGCCATCATGTTTAAAACTGCATACTGTCACGATTTGACCGATGGAAAGCATAGACGCACCTCCCGTCACTTTTTTTATTATACCTAATTTGAGAAAAAATGAACACCTTTTTTTAAGTGTTCATTTTAAAAGTGTTGTTTTCGAATGAAGGGTCCACCATACGGGCGGTGTGACCAAAAGGGTAGCGAGTGCGGAAGGAGCCATGTAAGTAGCGTTGTACCCAAGGGAGTACACCCATACAATTTGTTCCCCTGCATACTCAGGGAAATAGAAGATTCCTGTTGTCACATGGATGAGGTAGCGGAGCACGAGAGCCATCGAAACTCCGAGCATCAAACCCGTCAGTTGGTGTGCAGGCGATGACGTTTTTTTGACAAAGACCGCTCCAAACCCTAACACCCCAAAAGCCACTCCATAATCGAGAACATATTGAAAAGGATGAACGATGAAGGGAGGAATCAATAAACCTTGCAACACACCAGTCGCAACTCCGACAAAAACTGCTGAACGCCAATGGTAACGGAATCCAACCAACCAGATGGGCACCGCTACCAAAGAAAAACTTCCCCCTTCTGGCATTCGAAAGAATAGGGATGACACTATTTCAAACACCAAAGCCAATGCTAACATCATCGAAAGAAACGTCATTTTTTGGACACGTGGATTCATAAAAAAGCCCCTCCTTGTTGGGTAACAATGGGGCGCAAAGATGATCCGATTGGATCACGACTCCCTGCGCAAGCACTGCCTTTTTCAGGTTCAAAGGGTTTATGCATGACATGCATCTCAGCCCTTACGGGCTCCCCTGTCGTCGTTATTATAGCAAGCTGATGGGAGGGATGCAAGTCTACAAGTCCTCCTCATTGTGAATGGGCAACGACCAATCAATGGGAC
Source organism: Bacilli bacterium (assembly GCA_041668665.1). GTDB lineage: Bacteria > Bacillota_I > Bacilli_A > RFN20 > UBA1709 > JBAYCP01. Next base: position 3,103 of record JBAYCP010000024.1, read on the forward strand.
TTCGTCCATTGTTTGTTAAAAACTCATTAATCTTCGAAAAGGGTTTGCTCCCAAAGAATCCACGATGAGCCGCAAGGGGAGAGGGATGCGGCGCTCGCAAGATCCGATGCTGAGGATGGGTAATCCATTCTGCTTTTCGTCCTGCCTCCGCCCCCCATAGCACAAATACTTTGGGGCGATCATCGTCATTTAACGCACGAATAATATGTTCCGTAAAGATTTCCCACCCTTGATCCTTGTGAGACAAAGGTTGCCCTTCTTCCACGGTGAGCACTGTATTCAACAACAACACCCCTTGACGTGCCCAAGCACTCAGATGCCCATGCGATGGAGGCGGGACCCCTACATCCTCGTATAATTCGCGAAAAATGTTTTGAAGACTTTTGGGGATAGGAATTCCCATTGGTACTGAGAAACATAACCCTTCTGCCTGCCCATAGCGATAATAAGGGTCTTGTCCCAATACGACCACTTTCACTTCGGAGAAAGGCGTTAATTCTAAGCAACGAAGAAGTTGTTTGGCCGGTGGAAAAATACGTTTGGTCCGATATTCTTGATGAATAAATCGACGGAGGGATTGAAAATAGGGCTGTTGATACTCGTGGTCCAAAAATGGTTTCCAATCATTGTCCTTCATGCGTAATCCCCTCCTTGATTCTCATCATACCATGGTCCTTTGTGGATGTAAATTTACAAAGTGGACGCTTGTCTCTCCTTAAGATATGGTATACTTTATCTATCACATTGAGAAGAGGTGACCACCATGTCCATTGCCATTGTCGGCCGTGTGGCCGGGCATTTCAACTCCAAGGATGGAACCTGGCGCTTCCTCGGGAGTGCCTATCATGTCGCCATTCATCTTGCCCAATCCATCGACCCTTTGCGCATCCTTGTGTTTGCGCCTTTTGGGTTGGATGAAGCGGGTCATGCCTTTCGAAACAGCTTGCGTGACCTAGGAATTCAAGTTTTTCGCTTGCCCGTCACTCATACCCCTTTGGTCACGTATGATGAACATAATTTTGAAAAATGGGAATTGTTCGATTACGACGAAGAGCTGACCCCTGAAGCCTTTCATGAATTTATTCCCATCATGACTCAACTTTCCTTGGGCATGTTGGATTTGGATGTTCCGACCGTGGTTCAAGCACTGTTTGCACTTACTCCTGCCATGTCCTGGGTGGGAAAGCCAAGTTCAGATGACTTCCCTGCTGTATGTCGGCAAGTGGCTCCTCATCTCTTTGCCGCCAAACTTAATAAAGAAGAAAGCTCTTTATTGGCCGAATTCCCCATCATTGATGTCAGTGATTGTGTGATTGCCGAAGAGCGACTCAAAAAGTTAGGGTTGCGACGTGCCTTCTTAACCTTGGGTAAAGATGGCGTGTATTATTATGACGAACATGGCAACGGTTATTTGAAATCCCAAGCCATTACCAAACGTAAAGTCAAAGAGGCAGGAGATGCTTTCATGGCTGGAGTTCTCTATGGCATGTTAATGACCAAAGATATGGCGATTTTGGCCAAACAAGGCATTGAAAAATCAGCCGCCCTCTTAAACGCCATGGCCGTTCACTCCTTCAAGGAGGGGAATGGCGTATGATTGCCCCATGGACCCGCATCAGCGGAGGTCTCAGCTATTATCGTGAAGTTCGTCGTATGCCGCGTCGCTTTCCTCTTTGGTGTGACCTCATGCAAAGTTCCTTAGTCCCCTTAACTAGTAAACTTCAAGACGATCGGGTGGTGCGAGAACTCCCCGAATCACCTGGCGTTTTTAGTGATCACATGGAGATCAGTGGTCGTACCATTAGTGCGTTACTTTCTTATGGCTGCGATGAACAAGGACATCTCCGTTTGCATCGGCATTTGGTATTTCCTTCTATTCGTGTGCATCCACGGGCCACAAGAGGGCATCTTGCATATAATTTTGATGCTTTATGGTATGGAGATTTACGATTCAACGGCAAAGAAGACGACGAACAACTGATTCGTATCGAACAATGTGGGCACTTACAACTCCTTAGTCGTACCTCAAAAGCTGACATTGTCCGCACCTATCACGTAGCAGTTGATCATCCTTATTTGCTGGAAACCATCACGATTACTAACACTTCTCGTGCTCGCTTATCCCTCTCGTATTTTGACCGTTCCTTAACCATACAAACAAGGGCGAACAAGCGTCGAACAACCAGTCACTATCTATTCATCATTCCTTCACACCGTACACTCTCCACCACATTAGCCCCTAAGGCCAGTGTGGAATTATCCTATGTGTATACCGCTTCCTCCCAAGCCGAGCGCCCTCATGTGGAACGCGAGGAGGCAATCGCCAACCGCGAAGCCTGGATTCAGCAAACCTTGCACCAAGGCATGCAATTAAAGACCCCCAACCCTGTGTTGAATACTTTGTTCTCCTATGCCAAGTTACGGGGATTGGAAAGTTGTTTTGATACCACCCAAGGGCCCCTTCATTCTCCGGGAGGTGGCGAATATTATGCCGCCATCTGGACCAATGATCAGGCGGAATATTCCTATCCTCTTTTCCCATGGTTCGGAGACGATGCCACGACAGAAGCTGCTTTACGTGGTTATCGGTTGTTTGCTCATCAATTTCAACAGGGCCGCTCCATTCTTCCTAGTAGTTTAGTGGATGGAGGCACAACGCCTTTCTCGGTAGCTGGGGATCGAGGCGATAACGCCATGTTTGCTTCAGGCTTGCTGCGTTTCTTACTAAGTGCACGAAACCTTGAATGGCTTCATGAATTATGGCCAGCTGCCGAACAAGCCTTGACCCATTTGTGGAATCGTCAAGATTCCAAAGGATTGATTCGTTCCAGCAGTGATGAATTGGAAGGTCGCTTCCCCAGTGGGCGTGCCAATCTGGCCACTCAATGTCTGACCTATGATGCCTTGCAATCCGCAGCCATGATTCAAACCATGCTTCGTCACGAGGCTCAAGCCACTACTTACAAGGAACGAGCAGAGCTCTTAAAAACATCCATACTTACCCACTTACGTGGGGATGTCCAAGGTTACGATACCTACCGATATTATGGTAGAAATCGTGTATTGCGTAGTTGGATTTGTTTGCCAATGACCGTCGGCATTCAAGAAGCTGCAGAATCCACCATTCAAGCCATCTTTAGCGAGCATCTATGGATTCAAGCAGGACTCAAAACTGCTGCCAACAAAAGCATTACATGGGATCGATCCTTGCTATTTGCTCTACGTGCTGCCTTTCAAAGCAATCAACCCGAGGTCGCTTATGAAAAACTCGTTGCGTATAGTCAATCACGTCTGTTAGGAACTCACACCCCTTATCCTGTCGAAGCTTATCCAGAAGGCAATGGGGCTCATCTTGCTGCCGAGAGTTTACTTTATTTACGCATCTTTATCGATGGATTGTTTGGTTTGCGTCCCCTTGATTTTGAACGTTATGAATGCAAGCCCACCTTACCTCGTGCCCTACCTTATGCAGCATTAGAAGCCATTGTACTCTTTGGGCAACCTTTTACCTTGCGTCTCGACAAAGAAAATGGATTGTTACGTTTCCAAATCGAGCGAGCGGGACAATCATGCTATCAACACGTGGGCCCCATGGGGGAACGTTTTGAAGTGACAAGCGCCGACCTCGGTATCACGGTCATTGACATTCCAGAAGAACCTCTTCCCATTGTGGAAGAACCTCCTCAAGAACCTTTGTCGCCACTACAAAATGACCCTGAACATTCAACCGAGCCAACCCCTGAAGAGGTACCCATCGTCGCCTCCAAAAAGCCACGCAGGAAAAAAGAGTCTTCTTACGATGCATCCCTTCTTGAAAAGGAAGAATCTCCTGAACCACCATCGAGTGATTCTGTGGAAACCGTAGAAGAAACGCCCGTGATTTCACAGCAATCTCTCCCTCCGAAACGACGCAAAAAAAGAGAAGTAGTTTCCACTCCTTCTCCTGACCAATCCCTTGTGGATCCTTCTTCTACAGAAGTTCCTACGGCCGAAGCAATGCCCGAGGCAACACCCGCAGCAACGCCAGCAGAAGTACCGTCTTTAGAGGAATCATTAATACCGCCCGAAACACCCGAGACAAAAGACTAAAGATACTCGGGATCCCATAAAGGCCATAAATCCATAATGGTGTCAATGAAATATACACTAGAATTTCAACACTCATGACCACCAACAACAGTCGCAACGGCAATTCCTGTGCCTGGCGACTGTTTTCTTTGTTAACAACCCGCAAGAGAACAAAAATCCCAATGGCTTCAATGGCAACAACGGCTCCAATCAATACCCATTGAATCCAGGGTTCTGGAAATTCAAGGGGAGCAACCAATAAATAGAGAAGGGAAACCGCGCCAAGAACTCCGAGCATTCCCAAAGTCAACGGTAAGAGCAATGCCCGTTTGGGGTTGTTTCGACGGTACCACCAAAATAGAATTCCTGGTAACATCCCCGTTAAGATCGCATTCAGTGTGAATCCTGGATGATACGGGCCTCCTCGTGAATTGATTAAAAATCCTAACAAGTCGGACGCTAGTCCCACCACTCCTCCGGTCACAGGTCCCAAAAGAATCCCCGAAATCATGACTGGGACTCCTCCTAGTTCCAAACTTAAGGAAGGGACTCCTTGTAAAGGGATTAGAATCGAAAAATAACGGGTTAATACAATGGAAAGAGCCGCAAATAAAGCTGCCATGGTAATCTTTCTTGTGGCGCTAATCATCGGAACTCACATCCTTGATTCGTAATAAATATTCCCGAGCCAATGTAATAAAATAAAGCGATCCTGTGATGATCACGACTTGATTCTTTTGTTGTGCTTCTTGTAAGACTTCTTGAATGCAACATTGCCAATCGGGACATATCTTGACCGGATAATGATCCGCGATATCCCATGCTGCTTTGGCACGATCAAAATCAAATTGTGTCACACGTATGGGCACATTTAGGCGAAGTAATTGTTCCATCATTCCATCGGTATCTTTATCTTTTAAGGCCGTAAACACAATGGTGAGCGATTGCCCCATCGCTTGAAATCGTTGCAAAGTTTCCAGTAATGCCGCCATCCCATGGGCATTGTGGGCCCCATCAATGTAAGTGATCGGTTTCGTAAGCATCCGTTCAAAGCGCCCTTTCCAATGGGCCTGTTGCAAGCCTTGCACACGTGAAGCATGAGGAAGGGTTAACAATTGTTGATCATGAAGGATAGCGGCCACGCTCAACGCTAAAGTGGCATTTTCAATTTGATACAATGCCGCACTTTGGATGAAATAGCTTTCATTGTGATACTCAAATAAGAGTCCATCGCCTTGGCCACGAGAACCTTGAGGCGCAAGGGACTCCAAGAAGGGTGCTTGTAAGGCGGAGGCACGTTGTTGAATCACTTGCTTGGCCGTTTCTACCATGGCATAGCCAATCACACAAGGAACCCCCGGTTTGATAATGCCTGCTTTTTCCCACGCAATTTTTTCAATGGTATCACCAAGGTATTGCATGTGATCCCACCCAATGTTGGTGATGACGCTTACCATGGGTGTGACAACATTGGTTGCATCCAAACGTCCTCCCATGCCCACTTCCACAATCGCAACATCCACTTGCTGTTCGTAGAAGTAACGCAAAGCAAGAAAAGTATCTACTTCGAAGAAACTGTAGCGACCTTCGTCAAACTCTTCTTGATAGGTTTGGACCAGTCGAACCAAATCTTCGTCGGGGATAAAGACATCATTAATCCGTATCCGATCGTTATGCACTTCAAGGTAAGGAGAAGTAAAGGTCCCCACCCGATAGCCTGCTGCTTGTAAGATGCTACGCAAAAAATTGACCGTACTCCCTTTTCCATCGGTTCCGGCCACGTGGATGACCCGTAAGGAACGCTGAAAATTCCCATGGTTCTCAAATAGTTGCTGGACATGAGCAAAATCACTTTTCATTCCTTTTCGATCTTCAATGTAACGAATGGCATCCGCCCCCGTAAGAATCATACTAGCACCTTCTTGCATCGTCTTCATTATAGGAAATCCCCATACAAAAAGAAAGCGCCACGATTGCGAAAACAAGGATTTTCAAGTATAGTGAAGACGGTGATTTCATGAAATGTTATCTTTGCGGGCAACCCGCCACGACAATCTACGAGCCGACCAATCCTTTTAGTCCTAAAACAACCTGCCCTCTTTGTGGCACCTATTATCTTGAGCCGGCCTTCCGGGCACAGATGGAGCATTTTCAATCCCGTTTTGGAAACGAAGCCTATCAAAAAGCGTTGCAACACATGCAACAACTCACTCAAGCGGGCTTAATGGTATTTGTTGGCAACTATGAGGCTCCCCTCACTCAAAGCGATGGCAAATATCGTGAAATACAAGATATCATTCATGCCATCGGCTATCAAGTTCCTACTTTGAATAAAATGGATCGATAAGAAGCATTCCTATTGGAATGTTTTTTTATACAAGCGATACAATGATGGCGAGAATTCCTATGGCGAAACAGTAATACCCAAACCAATGAAAGCGATCCTTTCGAATCAAGCGACGTAGCCATGAAAAGGCAAAGTATGTTCCCAAAAAGGCAGCGACAAAGCCAAGTACATATGGACC
>JBAYCP010000025.1:0-9457 GCA_041668665.1 Bacilli bacterium
CATGTGCGACAGACTAATGCGGAATGAGGAACGAGCGCGTTGCTCATCATTGGTGAGAAATTGAACAACCGCTGAGGATTCAGCGCCACTGGAGCACGCGGAATAGGCCGAGACAGCAAAACCCTTGGAATTAAGATAATCCACGGTCGATTGACTGGAATATCCCAGTTGGCTGATATTCAGAATATGAGGGACTGATGGCGAAGGAGAATTAACGACAATGGAAGGGGATTGTCGAAGTTCTTGAAGCAATAGCGTGCGGAACTGGACGACATCCTCTTGATCCTGCTTGGCATGAATTTTAAGATCCAACAAACTTGCGGCTAGCGCATGAATAAGAGGAACAGGGGGAGTCCCTGCCCGGAGAGGAGACCAGCTATGTCCTCCTGTTATTTGAGGAGTCAAAGTCACACTGGTATGCATGATTAAAACCCCAATGCCTTTGGGGCCAAAGATTTTGTGACCAGAGAAAGAGATGAGATCGGCCAAAGCAAACAGAGGAGGGATTTTTCCTACTGCTTGGGAGGCATCGGTATGAACGACGCAATGAGGTGCGTGGGTATGACAGATAGCAAAAATTTCTCCAATGGGTTGAATGGTTCCTACTTCACTGTTTACCGCTTGAACACTCACCAAGATGGTGTCCTTGCGAAGCATGCGACGCAACGCTTCAAGATCGACAACTCCATGTTCGTTTAATTCGGCAAATTCCACTTCAAATCCTTCTTTTTGTAGTTCAGAAAGAGGAGCTAAGACGGATGGATGCTCAAAACGAGTAGTGATGATGTGCTTTCCATGATGAGCGTTTGCACGAGCAGCTCCTTTGAGGGCTAGGTTATTGGATTCTGTCGCCCCAGAAGTATAGATCATTTGATAGTTGGGATTATCAATTTGGAGATAATCCAAGACCACCCGAGAAGCCTGGTTGATTAATGCTTTCGCTTGAGCCCCAAGGTCATGCGTCGAATTGGCATTGCCGAAATACAAAGTAGAAGCTTCGGAAAAAGCTTCGAGGGAAAGTCGGGATAGGGGAGTAGTGGCAGAAAAGTCAAAATAAATCATAAAGAACCTCCTAAAGTACACTTTATAATAGCATATTTTTATCAAGACTTCGAGCCCCATTTTGGCGAGTATTTTTCTTCAAGAGAGCGACTCTTTTTCATAAGAGTAGAAAGCGTTACCATTTTCAGGGTGATTACAGCGATGAAACCCAAAAACTTGCTTTTTTTGCACGACATATATGAAAAGTGTAAGGACGAAACCCTTGAGAAAGGTTGAAGGTCAAAAAGGGGGGTGTTACAATAAAGGGTAGGAGGAATGATTCAGATGAAAAAAGCTTATATTGTCGATGCGGTACGCTTACCAATTGGTTCATTCATGGGATTCTACAAGAATTCATTAGCCAAAGATTTAGGCGCTGCCGTTATTAAAGAACTCGTCAAACGGACGGGGATTGATCCGAAACAAGTGGACGAATGCGTCGTGGGGAACATTGTGCAAACCGACCGTCAAGGGAACCCAGCACGGGAAGCCTGGTTGGATGCTGGAATGCCTCTTGAAGTACCTTCTTTCACTGTCAACAAAAACTGTGCATCCAGTTCGAAGGCCATCGCAATTGGTGCAACATCCATCATGGCGGGAAAAGCCGACATGGTCATTGGAGTTGGGATGGAAAGCATGTCCACCACTCCATTCTTGCTTCGTAATGCTCGTTATGGCTATCGCATGGGCGATGGCGTTGCCACCGACCTATTGACCGAAGTACTCTTCGGTATGGGACTTACCGCCGAACGTTTGGCGGATAAACATCACATTACACGTGAAGAATTGGACCAATTTGCAGTGCTAAGTCAAAACAAAGCTGCCAAAGCATGGGCCAACAATGTGTTTGCTGATGAATTGATCCCCTTCAGCTATACCATGAGAGGTAAAGAATATACCATTTCCAAAGACGAAGGATTCAAACCTGAAACCACTATGGAAAGCCTTGCTAAACTCCGCCCATCCTTTAAAAAAGATGGCTTGGTCACAGCTGGGAACTCTTCCACCATTAATGATGGTGGTGCTGCTGTCCTCATCGTCTCCGAAGAAAAATTGAAAGCTCTTGGCTTAAAACCAATGGTTGAAATTGTTGATTTCGCCTCGGCCGGCGTGGAACCTGAAATCATGGGCATTGGTCCTGTGCCAGCAAGCCGCAAAGTGTTGGAACGCAACGGTTTAACCGTGAAAGACATCGATGTGTGGGAACTCAATGAAGCGTTTGCCGCCCAAGCGATGGCTTGCATTAAAGAACTTGGTCTTGAACCTTATATGGATCGCATTAACCCCAACGGATCGGGCATTTCGCTTGGTCACCCAGTTGGTGCCACCGGTGCTATCTTGACCACCAAAATTGCTCACCACATGAAGAAACACCCCGAACTCAAGTACGGGATTGTCACCATGTGCATTGGTGGCGGTCAAGGACTTGCCATGCTCTTCAAAAACTGCAGCAAATAATATGTAAGAGGAACGCACGGGAAACCGTGCGTTTTTTTAATGCGCAATCTTGGCGAATGAGCATCAAAGGGGTATAATAAAGTTGCCTTTATCTTTTAACAAAGGAGAACTCCCCATGGAATTAAAACGATATGTCTTATTTGCACCTGGTCCTACCAATCTTGACCCTGATGTGTCTCGAGTTCTTGCCGGCGAGATTATTCACCATCGCACGCATGATTTTTCTCGACTAATGGGCTCGATATGTGAAAAGCTCGATCAGGTTTTTTTAACTACCGAGGGCGAAACCCTGGTGGTAACCAGCAGTGGTTCCGGTGGCATTGAAGCCGGCATTGCATCCTTGTTTCAACCTGGTGATCAAGTCATCCTTATCCGCAACGGTTATTTTAGTGAAAATCTCCTGCATACTGCAGAAGCCATGCATTTGTCCATCATTGAACTTGCCTACGATTGGGGTACCCCTTATTGCTTGGAAGATGTGAAACAAGCGATCCTAGCAAATCCTAATGTCAAAGGCATTTTGGTGGTGCATAGTGAAACCTCAACAGGAGCACTCGCTGATTTAAAACCTCTTGGCGATTTGGCCCATCAACATGATCTTTTATTTTTTGTTGATGCGGTCAGTGGGTTATTGTTTAACCCCTTCCATTTTGATGAATGGCATGTAGACTTTGCTGTCTCTGCTTCCCAAAAAGGATTCGGGTTACCTCCAGGACTGGCGTTTGTTTGTCTCAGTCCGAAAGCCATCAGCAAATTCCAAAATGTCTCGACCAAGTTTTATTTTGATTTAAAGCGCTATTTAGACTTTAAACATCGCGTAATGCAAACCCCTGCAACGCCTAACATTTTAACTATGTTGGCTGCCGATGTTGCCTTGGATAAAATTTTGAGCAAAGGCTTGGATTATTATCAATCCTATGCCCATGGACTTATTCGTCGTTACAAAGAACGATTGATTCCGCTTGGCTATCGTCCCTTGGTGGTGGAGGAGCGCAACCAAGTCGGAGGCGTCATTGCTTTCTATTGTCCTCCAGGAATTCAATCACCAGCATTACAAGCCCACTTATTGGAGACGGAAGGTATTAACATTGAATGTGGGGTGGGTCCCATTCGTCCAAAAGTGATTCGAATTGCAGCGATGTCGTTTTACCAAGAACAAGACATTGAACGTTTGCTTGTCGCCATTGAACATTACACCAAACAACATCGTACCGCTTTATAAGGAAACAAAACCATGGCTTGCACCATGGTTTTTTTATGATTTTGGCACGCTTACGTTTTGGCACGCTTGCGCTTTTGGACATACATCCGATCTTCCGCTTCTTTGAAGGCGCGATTGTAATCCTTCGCATCCTCCATGAGAGCATACCCCATAGAGAAGGAAATCTCGGGCTGTTGGGCACAAATTGCTTCGATTTGTTGAAGAAAACGAATAAGTTCCGCTTGGGTGGTGTGTGGCTTCAACACCATGAATTCATCCCCGCCCACGCGAAGCGCGTAATCTTCCGGTCGAATTTGTTCCATTAAGATACGAGCGACTTCACATAAGACTTCATCTCCATGAAGATGCCCTTGTACATCGTTGATATGCTTGAGTTCATTGAAGTCCAGGAAGATCAATCCCATCGGATATTGTTCAGGGACGCTGGTTTGCAACAATTCACTGAGGTAGCGGCGATTGTAAAGATTGGTAAGAGGGTCATGGTAAACAAGATGAGCGATCTCCCGTTTGCTTTCCAACAATTCCTTAGTCATGGTGACCCGTTCAGTGATATCGACAAAGATGCCAAGGGTTCCAATGGACTTGCCTTTTTTATCGAGAATGGGCGAAGCATGGAAATAAAAGGTTCGTCCATGCACTTCAAAATCATTTTTCCCATTTTTACTGGTAAGGCAGCCATAAAAGGGGGAGCGATTGGTAAAATGAGGCAAAGGATGATCGAGGAATTTCTTTAGATCAGGGAAAATCTCGAGGGCAAAGGGATTGGCATCGACCAACACATTTTTTTGGTCAAACAAGACAATCCCTTGTTGGTTGGAATTAAAGGACTCTTCCATGGCACGTGAGCGCAAAGGAAAGAAGTTATGGTTATGAATGACACTGGCAAACAAGAAGGCGGAAAGTGGTAAAATAAGTGCGATGAAATCGATTCCAAGATCGATGGTTGGAATGACCATGGGTAAAAAACCAAGCCATGGGAGTAACGAAATGATGACCAACCGCGTGGTAAGGAAACGAATTTCGGGATCCGACTGACGTGCCAATTGGAGATAACCAATGCCGGCAATGATAATCATCAACAAAAAGTAGGCGGATTGAATGTAGTAAAAAGGTCCTTTGGATAAAACTTGGACAAAGAAGAAACCGTTATTGACCACCTCAATGTTGGTATACAACAAGTGGTGCCATTCATTGGTAATGCGTACCACGAATGATAGGAAAGGGATTAGAAAGAGCCACAATGGATTGGCGGGCATTTTGCGCCGCCCTCGAAAGACAAATTCATGGGCGATTAATAACCAACACGCTGGATAAAAAGGAATGGCAAAATATTGAATAAGATTCCAAAAGCGCATTTGGACTTCTGTAGTGCTGTTTAACTCAAAGACATAACCCAACAGATACACCGAGATGAGTGCACAAAAAATCGCAATGTAACGTGCGAGTCGTGACTCTTTGCGGATGAGGGAATAGGTGGCATAGTAGGCGGTAAAACCCGCAGCTAAAAAAAGGTATAGGCTGATAGCAACCAATATGGGCGACATGACATCTCCCCCTTTTTTATAACATGATAGTACAATTATACTCGTATTTTCTCAAAGAGAAAGAGGCTTCTTAATGTTTTTTGGTTAACAATATCATTCGATATGTTGATTATCGAAGCAATTTGGCTAAAAATGCTTGGGTACGAGGGTGCTGTGGCGAGGTAAAGAATGCTTGAGGAGGATTGGATTCCACAATTTTACCGCCATCCATCAAGCAGATGCGGGACCCCACTTGACGAGCAAAGCCCATCTCGTGCGTGACCACGACCATAGTCATCCCTTCTTTGGCAAGTGCTTGCATGACGCTTAAGACTTCGCCTACCATCTCAGGATCCAAGGCACTGGTGGGCTCATCAAACAACATGAGGGTTGGATTCATCGCTAGCGCACGCGCAATGGCAACCCGCTGTTTTTGACCGCCTGATAAGGAAGCAGGCGCTGCGTGGATAAAGGCTTCCAAGCCGACCTTGGTAAGATATTGACGTGCGATCAAATCAGCCTCCATTGCCGGACGCTTGAGCGCGAGTTGTTGGGCAATGGTACAATTCGCCAATACATCCAAGTGCGGAAAGAGGTTGAAGGATTGAAAGACCATTCCAATATGGGTTCGCATGACATTGACATCGGTATGCGAGTGAAGTTGAGGAACTCCTTGAAAATAGAGTTCTCCTTCATCGGGCTCTTCCAAACGGTTGATGGTCCGAAGCAAAGTCGACTTCCCAGATCCAGAGGGGCCAATCAAACATACCACTTCGCCTGGATACACCTCAAAATCAATGTTTTGCAAGATGGGAACTCCATGAAATGATTTCCAAATATTTTGTAAGGATAATAAGGGTTGATTCATTGGGGATCCTCCCGATGAGTGGGAAAGGGAACGGTGGCGCTAGTGGGAATTCCTACCACACTACGAACTCCTAATCGACGATCCACTCCATTTAAAAAGGCCGTCGCAAGTAAGGTAATAATAAAATATAAAACGGATGTGATGAAAAACACTTCGAATTGACGATAAAAGGTCATGGAAATGCTGGTGGAATTGTAGAATAATTCCGTGACAGCAATGACATTTAACACGGATGTATCCTTTACATTAACAATGAATTCATTGCCAATGGAAGGAATTACATTTTTAATGGCTTGTGGGAGAATGATTCGCCGCATGGTTTGACCATAGGTTAACCCCAAGGATCGTGCGGCCTCATGTTGCCCCTTGTCGATGGCATTAATCCCCGCGCGAATAATTTCTGCAATGTAGGCAGCAGTGTTTAAGGAGACGACGACAATCCCGGCGAGCAAGGCGGGCCAACTCCCCCATAAACGCATCGCTCCATAATAAATAATAATCGCTTGGACCATCATTGGCGTTCCCCGAAAAATTTGGATGTAAAGACGCGAAAAACCCTTGGCAAGGAGCCGTCCTACTTGTTGAAGTCGTGTTTCTTGTGGAGACTTGGGGATGAGGTGCAAGGTTGCAAGCCCCATACCCAAGATGAAACCAAAAATGGTTCCAAGTGCGGCTAAAAGAAGAGTCGTCCCAAGTCCACGAAGAAACAAAGGCCAATAGTGTTCTAGTAAGTATCCAACACCCTCCAAAAATCCAACTGGCATATGGAACTCCTATTTAGGAGGGTTGACGCGCAATGACGTCATCCATCCACTCGCCACGGGTTGTTTCATCAAAACTTACAAGGAACGTATTGATTCTTCCCAATAAAAGAGTATCACCTTTGCGGACACCCACTGAGACTAAGACATCTTCATCGTTAACATCAAAACCTTGTCCTGGGGCAAAATGCACCATGGTTAATTGAGGATTGTTGTTGACGACGGCACGAGCGACAGGATATTCAGCGACTACGCCATCAATGGCGGAATTTTCGGCAACGGCGATAAAAGCAGCAGGATAGGTTAAATAAGCAGTTCCATGCGTAAGGTCATAGGTTTCAGCTGATTCAGCAATCAAGCGATCTTGAATGGTTCCGAGCTGAGAAACCAAAGTAGCTCCCGCAAAGTCCGCGAGCGCAGCGGCTTCGGCGTAGGGAGAATCCGTCCGGACAACCACGACTTGTTCCGAATTAAAGTAATCGCTACTAAAGGCGATTTGTTCCATTCGTTCGGCAGTTGGTGACATCCCCGCTAGAATGACATCAATCGATCCAGCTTGTAAGGCAGTCACCAGACCTTCCCAGTTGATTTTGCGAATTTCGAGTGGGACATTCAGCGATTCGGCAAGAGCGCGAGCGACTTGTACGTCATAACCGTCGCAATAGCCGTCGCCTCCCGTAATTTTGACATTAGTTTCGTTGGCACTTGGATCGGTCCAATTGAATGGGGCATAGCCACATTCCATTCCGACTACAAGCTTTTGGGCGGACCATGTCGGTTCGCTGGCGCAGCTGGTATTGGCTGCCACGAGGGCAAGCGTCGCAAGTAAGGCAATGGATTTTTTCATGTGTTGTTCCTCCTGTTCATAAAAAAATTGCATGCCTATCGATGCAATTGAACAAAAATAAGGTTCAACAGGATCGATAGCTCCTCTAAAGGTGTTTCCACCGATAGGAGTCCAAAAGATGTTCTCTTCTGGCCCAACTCAACTCCAGGCACGGAGTTGGTTTCGGCGATGTTGCCTTTCCTTTGGGTCGTTGGCTGCCGCCTACCCAAAGTACTTTTCGTCATCGCGCCTCTATCTAAGATGGGGGCATTATAGCATGTCACTTTCATCAATGCAACCCAAAATATTTTGGGAATGAGCATTTTTTATGATTTCTTTCATTATTATGCTAGAATAGAATTACTATTAGGAGGAATTATGAATGTGGAAAGATTTTAAGAAATTCGCGCTTCGTGGCAACGTGATTGATCTCGCAGTTGGGGTGATCATTGGGGCCGCATTTGGGAAAATTGTCAGTTCAATGGTGAATGATATTATCATGCCGATTATTGGTGTTTTGACGGCGGGTGTGGACTTTAAGACCTTGTCCATTACTTTGGTCGAAGCGGTGATGGATGGCACAACCGTCCTTCGTCCTGCTGCCATTATTTCCTATGGAAATTTCTTGCAAAATGTTGTTGATTTCTTAATTGTCGCCTTCTTTGTTTTCTTGTTTGTAAGGCTCATCAATCGCCGCAAAATGAAAGAAGAAGCTCAAGCCAAGCAAGCCGCAGAACGTGCAGCCGCAGAAGCCGCTGCCCTTGCTGCCTCCGCCCCCAAAGTGGCGAGTGAACGGGAGCTCTTGGAACAGATCCGTGACTTATTAAAAAATCAAAAAGGAGTGTAGAATCTTATGAATCAAAACGGTCATCGCTTAGTGAATATGCTCGCTTACCTTGGCATCTTATTCTTTTTACCGCTGGTCTTTGAACCACAATCCAAGATTGGGCGTTTCCATGCCAATCAAGGATTAGTGTTATTGCTCCTTGGCGTTGCCGCTAATATCCTCTTCCATTTTCTTCCTTTGCTCGGCGGACTCTTCGCTTGGCTATTGAACGTCGTTCTCTTGGTGGCCATTGTCTATGGCATGTATCATGCATTCTATGAACGGATGAAACCTTTGCCTATCATCGGCAAAATTGTGCTTATTTCCTAGAAGATGCCTTGCAGGAAAGGAGGAGAGATCATGGCACAAACAATCGAAGAGTTTCCTCCCGAACATGGGGCATGGAACGATCCTGATACCTTGTTATTGATGTTGCAAGAAATTGAACAAACGACTTGCCATTCCACGAGCTCTCATCCTTGCCAATTGCGACGGGAAGGGGTTGCCAAACTTCAACTTGCCCTCCAAGTACCGGATCCCAATCAAGCACGAAGGATGGTCCATCAGGTTCTCCAACAAGATCCCAACTGTCTTATCGCATATTCGGTGTTAGCTTATTTGGAACCTCAATTGGAAGATGCCTTACGTACCCATGAAGTGGGATTGCGTTATGGGAAACAAGAGTTACAAGCGCAACAAATCATGAATGCGGAAGGACGAATCGTTTCTTTTACGGAGGCCTTGCCTTATTTACGGTTGCTACAATCCTATGCTCTCGGCTTATTGCAAGCAGGGAAGTGGGAAGAAGCCTTACAAGCTTCTCGTCAACTGTTGCGGGCCGATCCCAGCGACCCTTTTGGCATTCGAGAAATGAAAGTACCCTTGCTACTATTGCTTGGCTATTGGGATCAAGCTGCTTGGCATTTGCAACG
>JBAYCP010000026.1:0-9392 GCA_041668665.1 Bacilli bacterium
AAAAAGGGGGAGCCTTGGATTGCAAAAAAAAGCATATGTGTTACACTTACGGTAGATTTACCAAAAAGGGGGCTAATTAAGCCATGAGTGATTTAAACGGCCGAATACAAGCGTGGGTAAATGAATGTATGACATTATGCGAACCGGATCATGTCCAATGGTGTAATGGGAGTTATGAGGAATCTCTGCAATTACTAAAGGAATCTGTTGAAAATGGGCAGGCCGTTGAACTTAATCCTAAACTGCATCCAAATTCATTTCTTTTCCGCAGTGATCCAAGCGATGTCGCTCGTGTCGAAGATCGGACTTTCATCTCCACCACCAATCAAGAAGATGCCGGTCCAACCAATCGATGGATTGCTCCCGATCAGTTAAAAGCAACTATGCGCTCTCTTTATCAAGGTTGCATGCATGGGCGAACAATGTATGTTATGCCTTTTGTCATGGGCCCGCTTGGCTCATCGTTTTCGAAACTTGGTGTTCAAATCACGGATAGTCCCTATGTGGTCGCCAACATGAGAATAATGACCCGAATGGGAACACCTGTATTGAATTATTTTCAAGAACATGATTCCTTTGTTCCTTGTCTCCATTCCATCGGGGCTCCAAGCGAAAGCGACAATTATCATCATTCATGGCCTTGTGCTCCAATGGATCAAAAATATATTAGTCACTTTCCAGAAGATCGACTCATTTGGTCCTATGGATCAGGTTACGGTGGAAACGCTCTGCTTGGGAAGAAATGCTTTGCCCTTCGCATTGCCTCTGCAATCGCACACGATGAAGGATGGCTTGCAGAACACATGTTAATCCTAAAAATCACCTCTCCCGAAGCCACCGTTCAATATATCGCTGCGGCCTTTCCAAGTGCATGTGGGAAAACAAATTTAGCGATGCTTGTTCCCTCTTTGCCAGAATGGAAGGTTGAGACGGTTGGCGATGATATTGCGTGGTTACGCAAAGGAAAAGATGGTCGTCTCTATGCTGTAAATCCAGAAGCTGGTTTTTTTGGAGTTGCTCCTGGAACATCAATGAAAACCAATCCTAATGCCATGAAAACCTTAACCCATGATGTCATCTTTACGAATGTTGCTCTTACTGATCAAAAAGGGGTGTGGTGGGAAGGAAACGGCACAACTTCTCCCTCTCATCTCCTCGATTGGAAAGGAAAGGATTGGTCTTATTTAAACGCTACCCCCGCCGCACACCCCAATTCGCGTTTTACGGTTGCCGCTCGACAATGTCCATCCCTTGCTCCCGAGTGGGAGAATCCAGAGGGGGTTCCGATTAGTGCGATTCTATTTGGTGGAAGACGTCCTTCGACGGTTCCTCTCGTGTACGAAAGTTATAATTGGAGTCATGGAGTCTTTGTTGCATCTACCATTGGCTCCGAAATCACTGCAGCCACCATATCCAATCAAATTGGAACTGTTCGTAGAGATCCTTTTGCCATGTTACCCTTCATCGGCTATAACGTAGGGGATTACTTAAAGCATTGGTTATCATTTAGTCAATCCAATGATGCTGACCAATTACCTAAAATATTTTCGGTCAACTGGTTTCGTAAGGACGATAATGGACAATACTTATGGCCAGGATTTGGAGATAACATTCGTGTTCTCGAGTGGATTTTTCGCCGAGTAGAAGGAAAAGTAGCAGCAGAGGAAAGCCCCATTGGTTACCTCCCGCGTATGGAGGATTTGCACTTGGATGGGCTGGCACTCACAGAGCCTTCTTTTCATGCCTTACACGACGTTGATCCCAAAGCATGGGAGCAAGAATCTTTATCCATTGCATCATATTATGAGTCTCTCGGTAAACGACTCCCTCAAGAGTTATGGGACGAACTCCATCAACTACAAAAACGATTAATCAACGACTAAAAAAAGAAGCATTACGCTTCTTTTTTACTTTAATGGCCAGGTTGATTATTTCGCTGGGAACGCAAACGATCGGCCCGAACGATGAAGATAATGATAACAATGAAGAATGCAATGGAGAGCCCAACTGCTACAATTACTTCAGGATATGCACTTGCAAAGCTTGGAGCTGCTCCAATGTGTTTCATTAAGATGCCAAAATATGCCCAAATCAAAACAATGCCGTACCCATAATCACGGAATTTTGCCAATGTCGTTCCACCAATCCAAGCGCCAACAAGAACGATAATCGCCGTCCACCAAGATTCGGAAAGGCCGAAACCATTCCAATTCACATCAACCAATAAAGTGGTTGCATTCGCAATTGTCGCAACTGTAATCCACCCAAAATATACGGTAAAAGGTAGTTTAAATACCCATGATTCAAAGCGGCTGATCTTTTGACGAACCAATAGCCGCCGAATTTGGATAAGACAAAGCAGAATGAGAATCATCAATATCATGGATAACCAAATTAATCCATAATGCCAAGTAAAAATCCATATGCTATTAAGAATGGAAGATAAAGAAAATAACGCCAGAATTTGATCCATTTTTTCTTCTGCTATTTGATTATCTTGTCGGTGAAAAATTTTGAAAGAGTGCAAAACAAAAATAGCAAGTAGCACATAGATGATTCCCCAAATTGCGAATGTAAAACCAGCAGGCGCAAACAAATTTGGGTATGAGTCTGACACCGCCCCTGTGCCAATCCCATTAATCGGAAGAATATTCGCGAGCGCATTGACGACAATCATAATCACAAAGGTAATAGCAGAAAGATATACGATAGGCTTGATTGGCTTCATAGATTCACTCTCCTTGCGAGTGGGATTTCACCCAATGCTATAAACTAAGTATAGCACAGTTCATGTCTATCGCTATGAAGTGAACCATTTCTCATACACTTTTTGAATTAGA
This sequence comes from Bacilli bacterium, assembly GCA_041668665.1. Classification (GTDB taxonomy): domain Bacteria; phylum Bacillota_I; class Bacilli_A; order RFN20; family UBA1709; genus JBAYCP01. The sequence continues at coordinate 2,841 of JBAYCP010000026.1, forward strand.
TAATAATGCCTACGACGAGAAAGAGAATTCCAAATACTAACAAGAGTATATTATAGCCCTTTCGTCCCATTTTATTGATTAGGATTTTAGACTTCATATTGTTATAGAAAAAAGGCCATTGCAGTAATAAACCCGCTAAATAAAAAACTCCTACAATAATTAGAAAAATCTTTAAAATAACCATTCAGAATCACTCCTATCTATTATAAATGGTTTCTTTTTTGAAAAAAGCGAAATAACAGGGTAAGCAATAGAAGATTTACCAAAACACCGAAAATGAAGTAAAGCAGAAAACTAAGCATCCCATCCGGAGCAAAAGATAAATGCATTCCAACCATGCGCGCGGTCCAAAATCCGGGGATGGGGGCCATGATGAACTCGATGGGTCCTTCCACAAAAAAAGCAGCAATCGGTAGCATCAAGATAAGCCCTGACATTTTCATAAAAACAAAACCTTCAACTTTATTCGAAGAAAAGGCATTCACTAAAAGTGATAATATGGGTCCCTGCAAAGCAGCAAGGATTGCAATTAAGAGTTTTTGGCCAAAACTTGCATTGGACAAGAATGGGGTAAAGATAATCATCACAAAGGTAGCAACAAAACCAAATAAATAACTGATTACAAGCTTGATTATCACATAATACTTCACATCAATCGGTGTGACTCTTAAAGAAAATAGAACATAATCATCTTTATCGTCAAGCATTGTGAAGCCTGTGATGGCCCCAAAGAAAAAACTCATCATGATGATAAATACAAAAGTGACGATATCTGGGATGGGACTTCCTAGTGGTAGTGTCGTTTGCAGATAGGGAATTAAATAGGCACCACCAACAATCATTAATAGAGAAAAAACCATCAAAAAGCCATACATTTTATCGCGTAGGATGTTACGAATTTCGTGTTGAAATATTCGAATGAACATAATGTTTACACCCCACTTTGCTTAATGGCATATTGTTTAAATTTAGGCAATACATAAAAACGATAGCTAAGTGCCCCGATGCCAATAAAATAAAATAGACTATACCAAAACCAGCCATCAATAGCCCCTCCAAACGCGGCTTGAATAAGAGTCTCAGCTGCAGTCGTGGGGGTTAAGCGCAAAATCCATTGCCACACATCTCCTTGAAGAACTCCAAAACTCACCAATAGGGTTGGAATCACTAGCACGAAAGTATAAATCATAGTGTTAACCAACATAGAGGTAAAGTCTTTCGATACATAGGAAAAAATTAGGCCTAAGAGCGTATGGAAAGAAGACACCAATAACAATACCAAGATCATGTAACCATATTGAACATTCACGCCTCGCGTGAATTGGAAAACCACAACAACAAGCATGGTGGCTAACAAGGTATGGATTGCATTAGCAATAATTTTTGAACCAATCAATTCAGAGGAGCGGATGGGAGTGACCAAAAGGGTGGATATTGTCGATTCACTTTTTTCAAAAAACATTGTTGCTCCAATGAAAAGAACAGCCATCATGGTTGTATCCATAAGGATAATAACTGGAAGCAGCTGATCCAATAATTGATTGTCTAAAAAATATAGCATCAAAAACCACACGACAGCAACCACAAAACTGATGGTAGTTACTCCATATTTGTTGAATCGTTGAAATTCCCCTTGGATCAACAAAAGCAACCGTTTATTCTTCATGGTTTAGTTTCACCCCCGTCACAGCAATGAAAATATCTTCTAGAGTCGTTTCTCCACTATGCAATGTCTCAATATTTTTAGTTTGTAATAAGTTTATAAATTCATGGTTTTGTCCGATATTTTCCATTGGAAATTGTCGACGCACCAATTCTTCTTGCTCATGGTATTCTAAAGTCATGGTGCGTTTCCCATATTTTATTTTCAAATTTCGAGGAGTATCCATCTCCCTTATTTCACCCTCAACAAGAAAGGCGACACGATCACAAAGTTGATCAATATCACTCATGATATGAGAAGTTAAAAATACGGTCCCCCCTTGATCGCGAAACTCGCGAATCATGTCCTTTAGAACCATTCCATTAGTTGGATCAATTCCATTGGTAGGTTCATCTAAAAACAACATCTGTGGTTTGTTAAGCAAGGCTCGAATGAAGTTTAATCGAATCTTCATGCCCTTCGAATACTCTCCTACTCGTTGATTACGATGTTCCCATAAGCCAACTTTTTTTAATAGCCCATCAATATCTGCTTGATTTTGATATAACTTTTGGAAAAAAAGCATATTCTCTAGTGCTGTCATTTTTGAAAAGTGGATGGGCATTTCAAAACTTACACCAACTGTTTCATAAAAGTCATGTCCATAACTCGAAAGATCCTTCCCTTTGTATTGAATGGTTCCTTGATAATCATCCAATATTTTTATCATTATTTTTTGGGTGGTACTCTTCCCAGCACCACTGGGACCCAAAAATCCAAAAATTTCCCCTTTATGAATCTCAAATGATATATTTCGAATCGTCTCGTTAGTTTGTTTCGGGTATTGAAAATGCAAGTTCTCTACTTTAAACATGATTAGGTTCCATCCCTTTCTGGAGGACCAGAATAATCTGATCGACCTTTCTTAATAGTGTTTCATAGTGTTGATCGGCTTGAATGAAATCTTCAAAAGTAACATTGTTAATCAATTGGGTGATCATTCTGGCGAGAAGTTCAGGGTCTAAATCTGTTCGGATACGTCCTTTGGTTTGATCACGTCGAATGAATGATTCATAGAGCTGATGGGCCTGATTCATTCCTTTGGTAACCATTTCGTCGTAGAATGGTCCCTTTTCACGCATTAGTATTTGTCCAATCTTCGTAAGTTTGGGTTCTGACTGAGCAAATTGAATTCCGGCAAGAAACAGCTCACGAAATAATGATAGAAAAGAGAGGTTATCATTCTGAAAAAGCAAAGGATTCAGAAACTTCATCTTGCGCCTAGAGATTTCGCTGAGTATATAGCGATAAAGATCTTCTTTGCTGTCAAAATATTGATAAAGACTTCCTCGTGCAATTCCTGCGTTTCTCACAATGTTTGCTAAGTTAGCATCGGCAAACGCTCTTTCCGAGAATTCTTCTACAGCAGCATTGAGAATTCGTTCTTGTTTAATTGAAGGCAAACGCAAAAAACGGTCAGTGGGCATGGGACTACCTCCATCAAAGTGACATCGTTGTCATTTTCATTATACCATTAACGCAGGCATGGTCAATAAAAAAATGACACTCTTGTCATCTTTGCTTCATAAAAAACTTCCAGCTTTGAGGCTGGAAGTTGTTATCTTTAGGAGTATGATGCAATTTCTTCGGGAGTAAACGGGGATTCAATGGTTGGTGCTCCTTCTCGTTTCAAGGTCAATTCCATTGTAATCGTTACATCGTAATTGTTGTAATTCGTTTTTGCTTCGAACGCCATGCCAACTATTTTTTGATCACCGTTCATGGTTAGTCCTAAATATAGCGAAGACAGTGTTGGTAATTGGCGGATTGCTCCACCAGCCTCGCCGAATACTGAAGCAAGCTGTTCGACACTGACTGGGATTAAATTTGTGGTGATGGTCTTATCTTTCTTTTGCTTAACTGAGCTAACGGAAGAAGAGTTAATTCCTAAAGAATCAAAGAAATTATAATTAGACTCCGGCGTTAGGATAGAAGGCAGTTGAACGGCCCCAGAGGTTCTAGCTTGGGAAGCATTCATGACTGTTTGTCCAACAAAGGTAAGGTCATACATTTTATGGTAGGTTTGAGTTCCATCATGATAGAATTTATAAACCATGGTATCTCCTGTAGTCTTAGAGACCGTAAGTTTCATTTCCTTCTGATCAGTTCCAAATCCAGTGACTTGTATAACGCCTGTAAAATTAAGCGTTAAGATGGATGCAGAGACTTTCATTTTAAAAGTTGCATCAATGTAGTCATCGGTATATTTTGTCGCTGCATTCAAGGCGGAAATAGCTTCTTGACGCTTGGTATTATCGGTAACTTCAACGAATTTGGATGAATTACAACCGGAAATAAGCATGCTTAATACTAGCATTGGCATTAATATGATTTTATTCTTTTTCATTGTTTCATCCCTCCTTGTCTTTATTCTAAAACGATTCACGGCTTATTACAATAAAATTATGGAGGATAACCTCTCGATTGGAGATTTCCTAGTCTTCTTTGGGGCGACGAATGAGTTGGCTACAACGTAACAACTCCTCCTTAGATCCTCCCGCGAGCATCAACAAATCACCTGCCATAATCTCAGTGGCACCTTTAGGAGGAATAATCAAATCTCCCCTTTTTATCATTAAAATAAGCACATCCTGTGGAAGATCTAAGTCTTTTACACTTTTTCCTGCTGCTTCACACATGGCTGATACTCTTAATTCCATGACTTCGGTGTAAACTTCACCACTGTAATCAGTAAAGGTTTTTAAAACCGTACCCTCAGGTTCAACGACTCGAAGGCGTTTGGCAATCGGTACCAAAAAGGTCCCTTGAAACAAAACCGAGAAAAAAGCAACAAAGAATACGATATTAAAAATGAGATTGGCCTGAGGAGCGTTTTCTGCAATCGCCAAGATGGCAAATACAATAGAGGCTGCGCCACGGAATCCAACCCAAGAAACGAATAAAGTATCGGACAATGATCGTCGGAAACCAAACTTCATAATTGCTGTAACAGCGAGGGGCCGGCCAACAAATGTTAAGAAAAGCGCAACAGCAAGCCCAGGGATAAGAACCGATTGAACTTGGGATGGGAATACCAATAATCCCAAGGTAAAGAACAGGGTCATTTGCATAAGATTCGTGAGTCCATCAAAGAATCGAATCATTGGAAATTTATGAACAATTCGACTGTTTCCTAGAATTATTCCAGTTAAATAAACGGATAAAAAGCCATTCCCAAGTAAAACCGTCGATAAGCTATAAGAAATAATCATGACGGCGATTGCAATGATAATATACAAGCCATCAATGCTTAGGCGGATATGGTTAATGAACCAAGTTGAAACTTTTCCAACAAGAAACCCTACAAGAAGACCTACAAGAATTTGAAGAGCGAAAGTGCCGAATAGTTGGTTTCCTTGTCCTTGAAAAAGCCCAAGAGCAAGAATGGTTAACAAATAGGACATGGGGTCGTTGGACCCGCTCTCCATTTCTAAAGTTGGCGCTAATTCATTCTTTAAATTCAAGCGTTTTGCCTTTAAAATGGCAAAAACTGAGGCGGCATCGGTCGATGATATAATGGACCCAAGCAAAAACCCTTCAAGGAGTGTGAATCCTAACGCAAGATAGGCAAAGATTGCAACACTTAATGCAGTAAAAACAACTCCAATGCTTGCCAAGGTAATGGATAATTTTGCGCTTTTTTTAGCAGAACTCCAATGGGTATCAAACCCTCCCGAAAAAATAATAACCATCAACGCAACATTGGCAATATCCCTTGCTGCATAAATATCATTAAATTCGATTCCCCCGAGTCCTTCACTCCCCAAAAGCATCCCTAGACCCATAAAAATTACTAGAGTAGGTACGCCATATCGTGACATTACTTTGGAAGCGAAAACCGCTACAATCATTATGACGCCAACGAACAGAAGAATCTCATTAATGGTCATTTCAACACTTCACTTTCATGAGATAGTAATGCAGCTTTTAATTCAAGACCACCAGCATATCCTACTAGCTTTCCATTGCTCCCAATAAGGCGATGACAAGGAATGATAATTCCAATAGGGTTCCAATGAGCGGCTCGACCAACGGCGCGGGCTGATTGAGGACGATGAATTCGTAACGCAAGTTCTCCATAGGATCGAGTCTTTCCAAAGGGTATAGCCAGCAATTCTTGCCAAACCTTCTGATAAAAAACGCTTCCTTTCGGCGCCAATGGAACTTCAAAGATTTGCCTGTTTCCCTCAAAATATTCGCTCAATTGCCGTCCGGTTTCTTTAATGAGAGGTGTCTCTTGAAAAATGCATCCTTCTTGAGGTTGCTGGATTCCTAGCAGGAAAAAAAGCTCAACAATAGCATTTCCCTCTGCAATGATGCGTAGTTCCCCCAGCGGCGAATGGTAATCATAATATGCTTTCATCTGCGTCACCCCTATCTCTTGTTACACACTTATAGTATAACGAATTCCCTGGGATGATTCTAGATATTGACGTCTATTTGAAAAAGAGGAAGTTTTACCTTCCTCTTGACGATTGCTGTTTTTCATTGTACAAATAATCATCAATCAAGATAACAATTGCAATCCAAAAAGCTTCTTGGGTTTCCTCTTCAATTGATATTTCATAGACATCGCCCCAAGCAACCCATTTCTTATGAACAGAAACAAGTGTACCCGATGCTCCCTCTATGGCAAAGTCATGGGCAAGAAAATCTCCATGGACTTGATAATCTCCATAGACCCCTTGAATGTCAAAGCGAGGATGCAAAAGAGAGAGTATGCGACGAAGGGTGGCCACAACTTCCCCGTTTGGACTTGTGATGGTATATGTTGGCAAAAGAGACATTATTTTTCGTTTTAATGTGTACAAAGGCTTGGACTGTAAGGTGTCAATTAATTGTTTTTCGCT
>JBAYCP010000027.1:0-9356 GCA_041668665.1 Bacilli bacterium
AACTTTAACTTTGCCAGTTGAGGTTTGGGAGAAAAGCACATGCATATGCGTTCCAATAACCCCAGACATTGAATTTACCAAAACACCGGCCTGTTCGCCCTCCATTTGAAATTTATTCAATATTTCGGGAGTATTCTTAAAATAGGCTACTCCGTTTGGTGTAATTGAAAAATTTAACTGAAGGTAGCCTTTGAAACGCACAATGAGTTCTTCTTGGCGATACAAGAAATCATAGATTTGATTCATTTCCGCACCAGATTCAAGCAAGGTCGCAGCCATTCGCAAAGTGCTCGGGCTCGTACTATCGTATAGGAAACGACCCGAATCTGTCACCAAACCTGCATAAAGTTTAGCGGCTGCTTCAGCATTGATCGATAATTTTAAATCAATGGCAAGGGCAGCAATCATTTCACAAGTCGCGATATAGGAAGTATCCACCCATTCCGCTTGACCTCGAAATGATTCAACAAACACATGATGATCAATTTTTATCATCCGTTTTGCTTTACGAAAGCGTTGATCATCCACGCGAGCCTTATTGGCTGTATCCAATACAATGGCAAGCGAGTTTTGAATGATTTCGTCGGAGACTTCACGGTCTACAGGACCAAAAAATTCCTCCCAATGAGCATCGGGTTTCCCGACTGTCAAGACTTGCTTTTTCGGGAAATTCCCTAAAATAAGATGCTTCAATCCCATTTGAGAGCCATACGCATCTCCATCGGGACCGACATGTCGAAAAATGACGATGGAATCATAAGTGGAAATCAATCGCCATATTTTTTTCTTAATATCCATAAGTTCACACTACTTTCTTAATTTATAGTTTTATTGTATCGATTTTAAACTCAAAAGACAACGAAAACGCGATAAAAAAAGCCAGTTCTAGGACTGGCTTATAGTTTCTACTGCTTTTGTTCGACTTTAGCTTGTAGAAGAAGGATGAATTCTTGTACAGAACACTTGACTTGCGCAGCATCTCCATAGCGACGATAAGTAACCGAATTCTCTGCGAGTTCTTGATCACCAATTACAAGTGTGAATGGAATTTTGTGCATTTGTGCGTCGCGTAAACGATACCCAAGTTTTTCCTCTCGAGCATCAAGTTCAACTCGGAAACCGGCCTGTTGCAATTGATCGACGAGTTGTCTGCTCCATTCTTCGTGGAAGGTATTATTCACAGGCAAAATCCGAACTTGGCTAGGAGCAAGCCAAAGAGGAAAAGCACCTGCATAGTGTTCAATGAGTATGCCTAAGAAGCGCTCCATCGAACCAAAAATAACTCGATGAAGCATCACTGGGCGTTTTTTAGTGCCGTCCGCATCTACATAGGTCATATCAAAGCGCTCAGGCAAATTCATATCCAATTGAATCGTACCACATTGCCAGACACGACCAATGGAATCTTTGATATGGAAATCCAGCTTTGGGCCGTAGAATGCGCCATCTCCCGGGTTAATTTTTACTGTTTTACCAGCTGCCAAACACGCCTTTTCTAAGGCTTGTTCCGCCTTGTCCCATACTTCAATCGTGCCAATATACTTGGACTCGGGACGAGTTGAAAGTTCAATGGTATAGGTGAGCCCAAACATGGAGTAGACCCTATCAATAAAAGCGATGAGTCGAATGACTTCACTTTCGATTTGATCTTCACGCATATAGAGGTGGGCATCATCTTGCGTAAAGGAGCGAACGCGGAATAACCCATTCAATGCTCCACTCGCCTCATGACGGTGTACAATGCCTAATTCGCCTACTCGTAAAGGAAGTTCCTTATAGGAATGCAATTCACTTTTATAAACCAAAATACCGCCAGGACAATTCATGGGCTTAATAGCAAACATTCGATCATCAATTTCCGAGGTATACATATTATCTCGATAATTAAACCAGTGACCAGAAGTTTCCCATAACTCTTGGTTCAACATAATGGGCGTACGAATAAATTGGTAGCCTTCTTTTTCATGTTCCGTATACCAGTATTCTTCAAGAATACGACGCAACACGACTCCTTTGGGCAACCAGAAAGGAAATCCGGGACCAAATTCGGACATCATAAAGAGACCTAATTCTTTTCCTAGACGTTTATGATCTCTTTTTTTGGCTTCTTCTAGCATATGGAGGTGTTGTTCAAGAGCTTCTTTATTGCCAAAACAAATGCCATATATTCGTTGCAACATTTTGTTTTTCGCATCGCCCTTATAATAGGCTCCACTTACTTTTAATAATTTGAAGTGCTTTAATAGTGAGGCATTTTCCACATGCGGTCCCCGACAAAGATCACAAAAATCACCTTGCTCGTATGCACTGATAATTTCGTCTTCCGGTAACCCTTCAATGAGTTCAATTTTATAAGGATCTCCTGCAAATTTCTTCAATGCTTCAGCTTTGGAAAGTTCCAACCGAGAAATAGGCTCTCCTTTTTTGGCAATTTCTCTCATCACTTGCTCAATGCCTAATAAATCTTCTTCGCGAATTACATCTTCTCCTAAATCAATGTCATAATAGAACCCTTCTTCAATCGCAGGGCCTACCCAGAACTTTGCATGAGGATAACGGCGCTTGACCGCCAGCGCTAATAAGTGAGCACAGGAATGGTTGAGCACGTCAAAAGCCTCGATACTATCGGCAGTGATGAATTCAACTTCTGCGTCGTCTTGTAAGATAAAACTCATATCTTTCAACGCCCCATTGACTTTTCCTACCAAAGTTTTCTTCCGAAGTGAGGGAGATATTTTAGCAGCAAGGTCTGCTAGTGAATGTCCTGCTTCCCATTGGATTGAATCGCCATTCAATAATTGTACTTTCATCGTTGTTCCTCCTTCGATAAAAAAACGTCCTTTTGCTTATGCAAAGGACGCCAACGCGCGGTACCACCTTTGTTCACGCTTCTTGCGAAGCATGCACTCTTGCCTTTAACGCAGGCGTTACGACACCGTTCACGGTGCAGCTCCGAAGTGGTAAAACAATTGAGTTATGAAAAGCGTTTCACCGTAATCGCTTTCTCTCTTGCATAACTGCCACTGTTTCATGGCTTCATCGATGCTTGAATGTTACCATTATACAACTGATCGTCTCTTCATGCAATCCCCTTGCTTCTAATGATAGAAGAATGCAAGCAGCGCAGCTCCAATAATACCAGAATCTTGACCGAATGTTGAGACAAGTACAGGGATTTTCCCACGAAGTGGTTCATAAATCAAAGGATGAATGGCATTGCGAAGATCCGAAAGAAAGTACTTTTGGGCTTGCATTAAGCCCCCACCCAAAACAACTACTTCAGGTTCAATGTAATGAATAATATTGGCGATTCCTCTGGCCATATCTTGAATCCAAGTCTCGCAAATCGGCTCTGCAAGGGGATCATGATTTGCAGCTTGAGCAAATAGTTCTCCTGGGTGCGCAATCGAAAGCCCCATTTCCTTGGCCTTTAGCATTAAAGCGGTCCCTGAGCACACGGATTCCCATGAGCCAGGATTACTAATTAAATTGTGCGCAAGGGATTGATCTCGAATCATCATTTGAGAGATTTCTTGAGCAAATCCATAACGACCAGTCATTAATCGTCCATCGATGGCAAGCCCCCCACCAAGTCCAGTGGATATTGTAATGTATTGAACAACATGTTGATTTCTTCCTGCTCCAAGATTCGCTTCAGCAAGCGCAGCCAAATTAGCATCGTTTCCAATGTAGACAGGGATATTCCAATCGGCTTCCAACAAGGACTTTAAATCAAAATCTCCAATCCCGAGATTGGGCAATACATAGACATGACCAGTATTCGAATTTACTGGACCACAAACCCCTACTCCTAGACCTCTTGGATGATAGGAGTCAATCTCCAACTGATTTACAAGATGTCGAATACGTTGAACGAGTTCTTCAGGTGACCCAATTATGCCGGTCGCTTCTTTCACTACTTTTACGATCGCGCCTAATTCCGAAACGACTGCAACTCGAATCCATGTGCCACCTAAATCAACACCAATTGCATATTCCATTATGACTCCCCCTAACCCTCGGTTATTCTACAGTAATCAATTTAATCAGATTGGTGCTGCCTTGTCCATTCCCTCCGGTAATTACGATATGTTGTCCTGCGTGAACTCCAAATTGTTTTGCAATTTTCATGGCTAATCGTTCATTTTCAGACTCCATACCAACACTAGGAATGGTAAAACCATACACTCCCCACGTAAGCCCTAGTGACCTTGCTACTTGTGGATCGGTGGATAAAGCAACCACAGGACAATCTGGGCGAAATTTAGCTAATCGTCGTGCGGTAGCACCCGATTTGCTAAACGCAACAACTAATTCGATGTCACTTAATAAGAGAAGGTTGGCTACCGAAAATGCGATAGCATCATAGTGTCCATTGGTCGCGTTGGGATAACCTTCTTGTGCAAGCAATCGATAATCTAAAATTTCTTCCATCCGACGAGCAATTTTACTTTCCATCAAAACAGATTCGACAGGAAAAGAACCTGATGCCGATTCTCCTGAAAGCATAATTGCATCGCAACTTTCGAAAACAGCATTGGCAACATCGCTTACTTCCGCACGAGTCGGATTGGGTGAATGTTGCATGGAATCGAGCATATGTGTGGCGACAATGACAGGTTTGCCGGCTTTTCGACATTCCTTGACGATCATTTTTTGAACCACTGGAACTTCTTCGGGAGAAATCTCGACTCCTAAATCACCACGTGCAACCATAATGCCATCTGCTTCCGCTAAGATTTCCGCAAAGTGATCGACACCTTCCTGATTTTCAATTTTAGCAATGATTTGAATTCTTTCTCCATGGTGAGCATTGAGAATGGAGCGAATTTGACGGATATCATCCGGTCGTCGAGCAAAGGAAGCGGCAACATAATCAATGCCATGTTCGCACCCGAAAATAAGGTCTTGCTCATCTTGAGAAGATATGTAAGGCATGTTCAAACGTGCAAAAGGTGCAACGACATTTCGACGATCACGCACGCGATGTTGATTATGAACAAGACACACTAGTTCTTCATTATCAAAATCTTTCGCAATCACTTCAAAGGTAATCCGTCCATCATCCAAGCGAATTCGGTTACCAATATCGAGGTCATGAAAAAGCCCTGGATAGGTAACACTGAAACGTTGGCGTGTGCCCAGTACTTCCTTCATGGTAATTCGGACATGATCTCCTTCGAAGAACTCTACTTCGCCTTGTTCAAAATAGTGAGTCCGAATCTCCGGACCTTTTGTATCAAGCATGATGGAAAGATTAATTCCTTCATGAATTAACCCTTGCAAAATATTGATTTTTTCAAGATGACTGGGGTGATCACCGTGGGAAAAATTTAGCCTAGCGACATTCATTCCCGCTGCAGCAAGTTTGCGAATAATGGTCTCACGTGACGAAGCAGGACCAATGGTCGCTACAATTTTTGTTTTTTTTGTTTTCATGTCGGGGGCCTCTCTACTTCAATTGTTCCGCGTCGGTATAAAGACGCAAGTCTACCATGCGCGGCATCGATAATGCCTCTTCTAAAGGAATAAAACTTATATGATTTTGCAAAATACCAACCACAAAACTATCATTACCCCTTGTTAACGCTTCAATGGCGCCAGCTCCCATACGTGCGGCAAGAACGCGATCACTAGCGGAAGGGATTCCTCCACGTTGCAAGTGACCAATTACAGTGGCACGAGCTTCAATTCCGATTTTACTTTCAATCGTTTTTGCAAGAGCAAAAACATCCCAAAGTTTCTCGCTAACAACAATAATAAAGTGACGTTTCCCAGATTGTTTCCCTTCTTCTAGTTGAGCCAGAATTTCTTCCTCGTTAAGGGGTCGTTCCGATGAGACAATTAATTCGACCCCAGAGGCAATTCCAGAAAAAAGCGCGAGATCGCCGCACCTGCGTCCCATCACTTCAATGATGGAACAACGTTGATGGGAAGATGAGGTATCGCGTAATTTGTCAATGCATTCAACAATCGTATTTAGAGCCGTGTCAAATCCAATGGTATAGTCGGTACTGCTGACATCATTATCAATGGTTCCAGGTAAACAAACACAACGCACCCCTAATCTTGAGAGGGCTGAGGCCCCGCGATAGGAACCATCCCCTCCAATAATGACCAAGGTATCAATTCGATGCTGCTTCAAATTGGCGACGGCAATTTTTTGGACATCTTCTTGTAAAAAAGAGGGTAACCTTGCTGTACGCAAAACAGTCCCGCCGCGGTTAATAATCTCGCTGGCAAAGCGACGATCCACTTGTTCGATTTGATTTTCAACTAAGCCCTTAAACCCTTGATAGATGGCAAACATCTCATAGCCGTGTACTAAGCCGGCTCGAATTACCGCACGGATACAAGCATTCATCCCAGGGGAATCCCCTCCTGAGGTTAGCACACCAATTCTTGCTGTCATTTGAAACCCTCCTTTGCAAAAACACGATAATTAAGCCCAAAAAGTTCAACTTCTTTGGCACTATTTCGCAGATGATTCACGAGTCTTCGATTTTTTAAGGAATCACCACCATAGAGCTGTATTAACTCATCCATGCTGTAGTTGGAAGTATAATTGGTCAATTTCCCAAGCCGATTGCGGGCATCCAACAAATCATACAGTGCTTCCCCTTTGGACCACTCGGTAATACGCTCCCCACCAATATCATCCAACACCAGATAATCAGCTTCATATAGCAAATTTTTTAAAGCTTCGTATTCCGTATTCCTCTTCTCAAATAGATAGGTCCTAAGTTTATCAAAAAGTGGCCGAACTTGCACGAAAGCAATCTTCTTGTTTTGGATAGCGGCCTCATTACACATTAATGCCATCAAATAAGACTTACCGATGCCACTTTTACCATGCAAATAAATACCTGGCATTGTGTGGGTTTTCAGACAGCGTAAACACTCTTTAAAAAACAAATTTCGATCGTCCGTCTTTGCAACAGATGTATCGCTTAAATTGAAACGGAGCCATTCGATAGGGAAATCACGAAGCACATAATTTTCATCACGTAATTCATACTCAAGCAACCAACTCTTTTTCTTATAAACAAGGCAAACATCTTGCCCTCCTTGAAGTTCCAAGCCTACTTCATAACCATCCGGGATGGTATCTTTATCGGTACCATCCTTTAATTCTAAAAACCGTAGAAATACACCATAATTCCCCTCTAAAATTTGATGATCCACGTCATGATGAGCAAGAAAATCTTGGACTTCTCGATCGGCAAGAATACGATCAGCAGCTTGCGAACGATGGGTATCTACTTGTGGAAACTGGTTTCCTTTGGGAAAAGTAATCTTTTTAAATTCCATTAGCGCTTCTCTCCCTTTTGACGCAATTCACGAAGTTCGCGTTCCAAATCTTCTGCCGATAAAATAGAATCCTTCTGCGTCTCATTGACGGATGATTCGTTCGTTGATGCAACACTACGGGTAGGGTTATTGAGGCTAATCATCGCTTCATAAGCAGATGTTACTTGATTGCGCCACATGGTCGATACAATGGATTCAATATAGGCTCGCGAGAGCCGATTATTATTCTTAAGTAAGGCGTAATCTAACACGACATTGATGACCGCATCTGGCAACGGCATTTTTCGTTTAATATCAGCAATTAATTGTTTTTCACTAAGAGTAGGTTCGACATTGTGATTTCTCATCTTCAAAAACTCAATGGGGTCTTTGGCAGCATATAACTCCAATTTAGCATCCAAGGAAGGACTTCCCGTCTTTACAACCTTCGCGAGAGATGATGGAATTTTAGGATGCTCATCGGACACAACCACACTCGGTGGCTGGAGTCGAGCTCTACGTCGCAACTGTTCTAGATCAATAGTCCCCTTTTCATTCAAGGAAGCTGAAACTACTCCACGCATGTCAATGGGAGAAAGATGATACGTCGTTGCCAAGAGTGCGATTTCTTTCTCAATATCCGTCGTAATCATGCGTTTGGAGACTTGATAATCCTTAAGACCCCGATAGAAGGCTTCAAAGTCAAAATCAAGTCGAGGAGAAGAAGAAACGTGATCGCGAGTATTGTTCTCTTCTTCAAGCAAAGAGAGATTCATTTCGTCATTCGGGTTGAAATGAGGAAAAGCCTCCTGAAAGGATGCGGTTAAGTCATCATATCCTCGTTTCGACTTAATAATAGGAACAAAGGACATTTTTGTTCGTTCATATTCAATCGTATCTAAAGCTTGCTTTAACATAACAGCAAAAAGCTCATAATCAAAAAATTGACGCGGAGTCATAGGGGAATGTAATTGGTACAAATACATTGCATTTCCCCTGGCGGTGCTTTTGCGAAAAGTATGAAGAAGCCCAAGCCCTTCAAGACGGCGACGCAACGAAATTAACGCACTGGGGGTGCATTGCAATATGGATAAGAGACGTTGGTGAGGTCGTTCCATTGTTGTGAGCGTTTTTTCTGCATCTAATTCATTCCAAAGCGTCAAGAAAAATGCAATCGCTGCCGAACCCGCAATGGGTTGATAAAGGCGCAATAAAACCTTACGGTCATAATCCGTTAAAATGCTTGCGGCTGCAACTTCATATTCATCTGTTCCTAATAGTTTATCTTGTTTCATCGTTCCATCGCTCCCATTTGGACATATTATAGCATAGAGTGATTTTCACTGTGCGTCTCATTTTGAAGGAAATAACCGATTTACAATTCGCTGCACTTGCTTCTTTGTAACCTCAAGATCAAGACTATTATCAATCACAAGAGTGGCACGTTGGATACGTTGAGAAGCATTGAGCACGCGATCGGTCAGTTTTTTGGTATCCTTTAATGGCATCGTTCCACGTTCTTTTAAACGTTTGCGCCGTACCTTATCATTGGTATTGACAAAGACTGTCCAATCACAAAGTTGATCCATTCCACTTTCAAAGAGCAGTGGAACATCTAAGATGTATCGCTGCGTGGGCTGGGCAAGCAATGCTGCCTTTGTTTGCTCGATAACATAAGGATGAATAATTTTTTCAAGTTCGAGTAAACGTTGCGGCTGATCCGTCACGATTGTTCGCAAAGCCTGACGATTCACTTCACCACTGGCATGGAAAACAGTTTTTGGGAAGCGTTGCTTTAAGATTTGATAAGGTGTAGTCCCTACATTGATAGCATCCCGTGCAAATTGGTCAGAATCGAGAATGACAAATCCATAATCGCAAAACATTTTACTGACAGTACTTTTGCCACTTCCTATTAACCCTGTAATTCCTAAAACATGCCCTTGAGCATGAATTTTAGGTGACTGACAATTGGGGCAGAAATGGGTTCCTCTACTGGCTAGTGTAGATTTGACAATTGGTGTTCCACATACACGACATGGTTTCCCTTCGCGTCCATAAACAAA
>JBAYCP010000028.1:0-9272 GCA_041668665.1 Bacilli bacterium
AGGTGAGGAGAGATTCTCGATGATTTCTTGCTCCTCTTCATCAAGCAAGAAAAGATTCCCTCCTCCAATTTCTCCATTGCTTAATTCATAACGAAGCAAATTGGTGTGTCCTAATGTCGTTTGATAGCTTGCATTTGATAAATTGCTTAATCCAATTGGAATTTCAATGAAACGTGCATCATACACATTACGGGGATGGCTTAAAAGGAGTATGGAATCATACACCCCTCTACCAATCCCGACAGCAATACTAATTATCCCGAGAATAAGAATCCCTTTTACAAAGCGTTTCCCTGAAAAACCATTCATGTGATCCACCCTCCTGTCAAGCCTGAAACTGATGAATTGCAACCATGAGATCTCGTACCCAAGTACTCAAATAATAAAGGACGGGAATCGATAAGACTCCGAGCAAAACAAGATCTTCAATCCCTTTTTCATTGTTCATTGTGATTTCCCCCTATTTTTATTATTGGATATTCTTGTTATTCTTTAATAATAGTCAAGCAATCAAAAAAGAAAGTACTTACGATAAATTTTTCTTTTATAGTCTTTTTATGTTCTTATTATACTACTCCATCGGTGGGGGCAAGTAAAAATGAAAAAGTCGAACTCATGATAGAGTTCGACTTATTTTTCGTTAACTTATTTTGAATCAAATAAAGAGCGATACTCTCCATAGCCTCTTTCTTCCAATTCCGAATAAGGAATAAACCGCAGGGAAGCAGAATTAATGCAGTAACGAAGTCCACCTTGTTCTTCAGGGCCATCATCAAAAACATGTCCAAGATGAGCATCGGAAGATTGGGACCGGACTTCCATGCGATTCATACCGTGTGAATAATCTTCTTGAATTTTCATCTCCCGAATCGATAGTGGCTTGGTGAAACTAGGCCAGCCACACCCCGCATCAAATTGATCGAGAGAAGTAAATAACGGAGTTCCATCATAAACATCAACATAAATCCCTGGCTTCTTGTTATCCCAATATGCGTTTTGAAAAGGAGGTTCAGTACCGTTTTCTCGCGTAACATAGTGTTGCATAGCATTTTCAACATGGAGGTTCTTTCGTTGGAACATAATAATCACCCCATCCAATTGTATCATGGATGCGTATGAGAAACTTGATTCACGCTCCGTGCCTATTAAATGGCAGAAACCTTGAAATCCAAGATCATTTATTGAAGACGGTCAATCTTTTTTGTTATTTTTTGAATATTGAATTGTTCAATTTTACGTTTGATATTTTCCATGACTTCCGCATAGATCTTATTAATGGCTTCTTCATTGCTATCTGCAATTTTACGTAATTGATCCGTATTGGATCGCAAAAGAGTCACTTGCTTTTCGACTTTAACTAGATTAATGTCGAGAATATTCTTTTTCATATCATTGAACTGATCCAAAATTGCTTGGCTTTCCTGGAATTGAGTTTCTTCCATTCGGCGATTCAAGATTAAATCACGATATTTCACAGCAAGGGAGGTCACAACACTTAAAAATGCTACAAAATATTGAGGGCGCACGACATACATATTCTCATATTCTTTGACTTTTCGAATGGGAAGGTCGTTATCTTGTTCCCATTCCAACTCGCTGATTAAGAGTGCATATTCGCCTTGTTTCTTTTTCCGATCGAGATCAAGTTTCTTGTAATAATCCGCATTCTTTTTCCGATAGGTTGAACTTGGGTCTTCACTTTTCATTTCACATACGACACTTGATAACAATTCGGAGTCTTGATGTTGATCAGAGGCATACACACGGAACAAATAATCCGCTTTTGTCCCGCGATCTTCAAAATCTGTTTTTATCACAGCATTGTCTTTTTCCCAGGTGCATTGGGCAAAACCATTTTGCGCATATTGTTCAAATTGATTATTACACCAAAGTTCCAAGTGCTCTCCTTGTTTTTTTACATTGAGCAGCGAGCGCGTTAAAGTAAGTTTTTCTAATTCCAATTGTTTTTGTTGAAGTTGATCTTTCCACTTCTGCTCTTCTTCTTGAAGCGCTCCTTTCAGCTCATAGCCTTGTTTGGTCTCCATAATCTTAATTTCATGCTGAAGATTTAGAAGCTCCCCTTTCAATCGCTGAACTTCCTGTTCATAAAGAGATTGTTTTTTCTCCATCTCCAAATCCAGCTGTGCACGAAGCTGACTTTTAATGCCTTGTTTCTCTGTTTCAAGAGAGGATAGTTTGGTTTCGAGTTGATGTTGGTTGGCTTGGTGTTGTAAAGCGAGCGCATTAATTTTATCAAGATAGTCTTGTTTGACTCGAAGGATGGCTGTTTCTTGACGACTTTCCCATTCTCGTTGCAACGTTTCAAGACGCTTTTGATACTCTTGATCCCGTGCAGAAGCAATCTGTTCTTGAAGAAGAGTCAAATCCACTTGATTAATTTGTTTCAAGTCGACAATGTCTCCAGGGTTTGCCGACTGATCCAAACGAAGCGTAGTCTCATTTAGAATAGTTATTTTCTTTATGATAGGCATGGTTTCACACTCCCCAATTCATTGAATTTATTGTAACACGGAAGCTTCTTTACCTCAATCATTCACCGTTCCATCGGATAAATCGCCAAAAGCCTCCTGAACTACATAATAGGATTTCTTTAAGCGTTCGTGATAATGAGGAGTGGTCCATCCTTCATAAGAATAAGCAGCCATTGCCATGGTTTCTCCAGGATAACCGATTCCGATATGAATCGAATCCATCGACTCCCCTTGAATTTGTCCGCTTGAATGAAAATCACTCATCACTACTTTTGAAGAAGGATCCATAATATTAAGCAATAGCCAAGGAATCCGAATTTCCACAAAGCCTTCGCCAAACCAATAATCAGCAAGTGAATCGAACAAAGGATGGTTGGGATCAGAGATTCCAGGTGATAGACTACCCGCCTCATAACTTGAAAACGGTACTATCGCTTGGGTCCTCGGTAAAACCAATTCGGCAGATAATGCATGATGAATGGAGTGGAAATACCCACTATTTTTTTGCTCCGAAATCATCTGTTCGGGGATAAGTCCTAATTGGGTTCCATAGACATATTGAAACGGGTCATAATAAGGGTCCACCAATAGTTGACCCGAGTCTTGACGAACATACATTAAAAAGTCAGCATCATGTGAAAAATCAAGATTCCATTCAACCGATCGTTGATTCCCTTGATTGGGAATCGTATCCAATGCCACCCATATTCCTTCGGAGAATAAATCTCGGGTAGAATGTTCTGCTAGAACATAGAGGTAACGTTCATCTTGTTGCATCGAAAGGCGATATCCATTGTCATCGATGATGGGAATCGTATCCATCCAATCATCCTTATTAGCATCCAAATGAACGGCCCATTCATCCCCTGGATCAAACGATAATAAGCCAAACATCTGTTCATTAGTTTCTACGTTACTCCAAAAAGGACGGCGCCATTCAAGATCATAATCCATGGTATTCCATGTTCGTTTGAACCATTCATCTTGAAAGGCGAAAATCATTGCCCCCATATATTGCTCCTCAACAATGTCCTGTAAGAGAGAGACAAGAATAGCTCCTTGCTCTTGCTCATTGTGCTGTCCTTGATGATAACCGGAATGAATGGCATCATGAGCCTTCCCTCTCGACGAAGGCACTCCGTATTCAGCAACTAAAACAGGCATTGAATGAATCGATTTAAGATGGCGAAGATACGCGCGATAAGGATTAGTCTCCCCATCAAAACGTTGATTAATATATTCTGGTTGATAATTCATAAATTCAGGATAATAGGGATATATATGATAACTAGCAAACTGGCCCGCAAAGGCGGTGGGGCGAAGTCGAATATGTTCAACGTTAACACTCACCAAATCTTCTTTGGGATCGGGTTCATTATCATGAGTGAGGGGATCAGTAGTTAACCAATTGGTAAAACTTAAAGGACGCGTCATGTGATATTCATCGATTTCATAAGTCAGAATTTCATCAGCGACTTGAGCAAGAAACGCTTCAAAAGGGGTTGCATATTTTGTGAAAACTACATTGCCTTCATAATGAGTTTGATTGGCATGCATTTGATTGGTCTGAAGCACAAAATCAGGGCTCCATTCAATCCCTAAAATCCAGCCAATCACATATGCACTTACATCGACCCGATAATTCCCACTTGCAAACCCCAATCGTTCCGGCAAAATTGAATTCCCGTGAAAAATATCCACTAAGTTTTTTCCGTCTTGTATAAACTCATTCATGATTTGATTATTGTTTTCATAAGGGTCTTGAAGGGCTTTAATCGATTCCTCATTGAGCCATACTCCCTGCATGAGATACAAAGGATTCGAATGAGTCTCATTAAAATCCTTTAACGCTTCATAGAAGATGGGTTGCATAGTCGTGTATACCCGAATGACATTCGCATGGAGATCATGGATGTATTCAAACCAGCGCAAATAATCAGATTTGGAGATGCCCAATTGCCCTGGAAAAAAACCAGGTTTCGTCGCACCAAGGTTCACTCCCCTTAAAAAGGTTTTTTGAAACCGCTTGTTTTGAATCACATAAAAATCCTTGCCATTCACTAAGGCAACAGTTTCAACCCCATTTTGAATCGCGGTGGTAGGGACCGAAGAATGACAGGAGGTCAAACTTATCCCCCCGAGGGGCAAAAGGAGAGCTAAGACCAACGAAAGAAGCCTACGTTTCATGATGATTCTCCATTTTTTTAGTCAATATTTTGGGTTTTATTTCATCATCACAAGGAAAAAACATGGTTAGGATGTGATCAAAGTCCAAGGACCAAGGATATTGATGAAACTCTTCTTTGGTAAGCCAAAGCATCGATCCCTCTTTGGAAGATTGAAGGGTTCCTTCAAAAGCAGAAGAGCGATACAAAAAAGCAATCTCGCGGGTATCCAACGACGGGTTGAACCATTCATAGAAACCAACAGCTTCGAGGTTGCGAACATTGAGATTGGTTTCTTCTTTCATTTCTCGTTGAACCGACTCAAGCACCGTTTCATTTTCTTCAATGTGTCCTCCTGGAAGAGTGAGACCCGGCCACTTCGCTGATACTCGGTTTTGAACAAGATATCGGTCTCCATCGGCCAACAGGCACATATTGGTAAGGATAGTTTTCATAACTTCTCCGCCACTTCAATGACCGTATTCAAAAAGGCTTCTTCTCCCCGGGTGTTTATTTTCCAAAACATGGCTTGACTGCCTCCTGATGTTGTAATTGTCAACCAGTATGTGGGTGACTTCCCCACTAGTGTGAGGGCTAAACTCGTGCGATTTTTACCCAAGTAACTGTAACGTTCAAACACTCGTAAAGAAAAATCGAGTCCCTCTTGATGATAATCGCTGCTTTCCTCCAAGCTTGCTGTCACACTGCCCCCCATAATGGTATCTTCTAATGTTTTTAAAATGGTTTGAAAGTCCCCTTGAACGAGTTTTTCATATTTTGCCATTTCTATCCTCTCCTTGCATACTATCTTTATTATAGAAGAATTCATAAGAATGAAAAGCAAAAAGAGCGAAATACTCGCTCGTTGAATCCATCATCATCGAAGGATCTCCGTTAGAATTATTGCGGATGAGAAAGAATCATCGCTTTGATTTCGGCAACATTTGGCACGCGGCCTGCCGATGCCACTTTCCCATCGATGATTAAACCAGGCGTTCGAAGCAAGCCGCTTTCCATAATGGCCTGTAAATCGGTAATGTACAATACATCTGCCTGTATAGCGGTTTCTTGAACCGCTTGTTGGACTCGTTCGAGTAGTTTTTTACAATTCGAACATCCTCCGCCTAAAACTTTAATTTCCATGATTCGAATGCTCCTTTCCCTCATGATTGAAGTCAAATGTGGTTAGCCATAATTGGACGCGATGAGCAATATCATCGCGGATGGCACGAACTTGTTGCATGATTTCATCTTCGCTTCCACAAAACTGGGAGGGGTCTTTCAATTCCCAATGATACCGGGCAGTAGTCCCCGGAAAATATGGGCAACGTTCGCCACTTGCCGCATCGCAAACGGTAATGACATAATCAAATCGCGTTCCTCGATCCAACATCTCTTGGGTTGATTTGGTGGCTCGAGCAGAAAAATCAAAACCGAGTTCCTTCATGGCGCGTACCACATAAGGATTCAATTTCCCGGGTTCAATGCCTGCGCTCTCTGCCACAAACATATCCTTCCCATAAGCATTTAAGAATGCTTCCGCCATCTGGCTTCTTGCTGAATTATGAATACAAACAAACAAGACATGAATCATGATTGACCCTCCCTTTTATAGGAATAAAAATGCAATGGCATTAAACACATAACCCATGATTACGATGCCGGTAACAACGATGCCGACAAACATGGCAAACAGTTTGGGCTTGATGACTCTTCGAATCATAATGAGCGATGGAAGAGAAAGTGCGGTCACTGCCATCATGAAGGATAAGACGGTTCCAATCCCAACGCCTTTGAAGACAAGCGCTTCCGCAATCGGTAATGTCCCAAAGATATCGGCATACATAGGGATTCCAACAAAGGTAGCAATGAGAACCGAGAAAGGATTGTTCTCACCAAGGATGGTCTCAATCCACGTCTGGGGAATGTACCCATGAATAATAGCGCCAATGCCCACACCAATAAAAATATAAATCCATACACGACGAATAATTTCTAGAACTTGTTCCCAGGCATAGGTCAAACGCGCCAATGTTGTGATTTTCTCTTCCGCTTGATTACGAACTGATCCCGCTGCATTCATCACAAATTCTTCGACATAACGTTCCATATGAAAAACACCAATAAGCGTTCCTCCTACTATCGCAATGAGCAGTCCTACTCCAACATAAGCCAAAGCAATCTGCCAGTTAAAAATCGACGCAAGTAATAAAACGGATGCCAAATCAACAAGGGGTGAGGATATTAAGAAGGAAAAAGTCACTCCAACGGGTAACCCTGCTTTGGTAAAACCAATAAATATGGGAATCGAAGAGCAAGAGCAAAATGGGGTGACAGTCCCAAGCAATGCACCAATGATATTGGCAAAGACGCCTTTGAACCTACCTAAAATGCGCCGGGTACGTTCAGGAGGAAAGAAGGACTGAAGATAAGCCGAAAGAAAGATTAAAACGGAAAGCAGTATAAAAATTTTGATTACATCATACATAAAAAAAGAAAGACTATGGAAAAAAACGGATTCTCCATCAAGTCCAAGCACCTTGTTTAGAAACCACTCGACAGCCTGCTCCAGCCATTCCATCTTAAGTAACTGGCGATTGATCCAATCCATTGCATCCACCTCCCCCAATGAACACCATTAATACATAGATAATTTTCAATGTATCATGGTTTTATTATAAGAGTCGCTGACATGTTCGTCAATCATAGAATGTCTTCAAGCCATTGCATGAATTCGTGAACGGGAGCAACAATGGAAGACTGAAGTTCACTCATTTGATCGAAATTTGGAGACTTAACTAAGGTAAACGCTACAATGGAATCAACTCCAGGTGCGGGTTTGGATAAGGTGTATTTCCCTAAATCAAGTGCTTTCAATCGATGGATCATTTTGGCCTGCACCAAGCGATTGGTTGCACTTAGCCAAGCTTCAAACCTTGCTTCTTTATGAAGATAGACGATAGCAATTTTCAATTGATGGGCGGCAAGATTGGGAGATGTTAGTGGGAGATAAGACATATCAAGGTATCCTTGATAAAGGGCACCGACCTTGATGAAAGGGTCTTTTTTTATCATTGCTTGTTTAATGGAAACAAAAGACTTCATAATTGCTTGATAGGCCTCTTGCATCATTCCTGACTGCATGTGAGTCGTATAATAGTTCACACTGGATTGAATGTTTGTCATTAAAATCCCTTCTTTCTTGTTTCATCATAACACCTCTCAACATACTCTCCTAGGCAATTTCCTCTCAAATTTGAAAGGGAGGTTGATTCATCGAATATTTAAGGTAGATTTTATAAAAAAGAAAATGATACACTATACCTATATTGATTAGAAAGAGGTTCGATTTATGAAACGTCGCTGGCTCACCATGTTGCTTTCACTTGGCCTTTTTGGCTTGGCTGCTTGCACAACTAATTCAAATTCTTCGCTATCTTCCTCCCATTCTTCAAGCTCTTCTTCGAGCGAGGATCCCATTGTTACCTTGTACGGGCTTCAAGATTATCAGGTGGAGCAAGGATCGCTTCCCCTTGATTTGTTGGAAGGCGTAGAGGCGAAAGACCAATATGACACCCCCTATGACATCCAAATTATCGAGGATATCGATTATCAGACATTAGGTAATTATCAAGTTCGCTATCAAGTCCTTCTTCCGAGTAGTGAAACCCTTGAAGAAACTTCTTGGGTCCGCATTGTGGTAAATCAAACGGCAAACGAAGCTGCCAGGTTCGCATTACTTACCCATTTAGAACGTTATCAAGAGGCTTTTCGATCCCAATCGTATCGTGTTCTAAAATCATCCTATGACCCCGCACGAAACCCTGATTCATTTCGCTGGATTCTCGACCATCAAATGGAATATTATCCTAATCAAATGAAAGAACAATATCGTTACAATCCTGAGGTGAATTCGCAGGGTGAAATGAACTATGTCACCTATTCCACCGAAGAAGGTTACCTACAATTTGAAATTGAAGGCGATCAATTGCGCCGCCCATTTTCCGTTCAAGAGCCTCATAGCTATTCCATTACGAGCGTATTCCCCACCGTTCCCTCTGCTCTCTATACCATCACCGAACAAGGAGTTCGTATGGATACATCTTATGCAATGATTGCCCCCTACCGCAATCAGTCTTCGTTACTTGGTGCCATTGCCTCTGAGTATTCCTATGATTTCCAAAATTCTGCTGGTCCAGTGACCATTGACTTTGATTATTCTGAAGCAAATGTTTTGAAGGTAGCTGCTCGTTTGTATAATCCCTCCACCCAATGGCACTATCAATTAAACTTCCAAGCGGATCACCACGTAAGCCCCGCTTATGATCTTTCAACACTTTCACAAGTAGAGGCCGATAGTCTTGAAGAAGTGAAGGTGGCATTGCGTGAAGGAGTAGACCATGTTATGACCTACTCCGATACAAAAACTCGCTATTACAAAATTCAAGTATCTGCAGGAAATGCCTATCAAGTCACATCCAATTTTTTCCAAAATCCGACATTCTACGATGCGGAATATCAATCCATTCCCCTGTCCATTCATACCCATTCGCTGGTTTCGGGGCGCCTTCAATGGTTTGAAGCACCCGTGGATGGGGATTTATACATTGCCTTA
>JBAYCP010000029.1:0-9170 GCA_041668665.1 Bacilli bacterium
ATTATGTTCGCCCTTCTTTTAATGATTATGGCCGCGTCGAAGTGTTCGAAGGGCGCCACCCTGTTATTGAAAAAGTGATGGTCCAACAAGCCTATGTTCCCAATGATATACGTTTGGACCGGGAATCCTTTCTGCAAATCATCACTGGTCCCAATATGGGAGGCAAAAGTACGTATATGCGCCAGGTCGCTTTAACGGTCATTATGGCGCAGATTGGATCCTATGTACCAGCAAGTAAGGCCGAACTTCCAGTCTTTGATCGCATCTTTACCCGAATTGGGGCGAGTGATGATCTAGTTTCTGGGCAATCCACCTTTATGGTAGAAATGATCGAAGCCAATCATGCCATTCGCCACGCGACCGAGCATTCCCTTATTTTATTTGATGAAATTGGTCGAGGGACATCTACTTATGATGGCATGGCCTTGGCCCAAGCCATCATTGAACACTTAGCGGTTTATGTGAAAGCCCTCACCTTATTTTCTACCCATTATCATGAACTCACCGAACTTGAGCAAAAACTTCCAGGGATTCGTAACATCCATGTGGCCGTTCATGAAGAAAACGACCGTGTTACCTTTTTGTATCAAGTGAAAGTAGGAAGCGCAGCCAAATCGTATGGGATCAATGTGGCAAGACTCGCCAAACTCCCAGACCCCTTACTGACTCGTGCGCAAGAGATTTTACATCAATTTGAAACCAAACAAATATCCTTGTTGCCTGCCGAATATGTTGTTCGACCCGATACTTCCATTCCTGAATGGCAAAAAGAACTCGAATCCATTGATCCTTTGGCCATTTCTCCTTTGGAAGCCTTGCATCGTTTGGTGCAATGGAAAAAACAAATGAAAGAGTAAAGGAGGGCATTTTATGAGTCGAATTCATTTATTGTCGCCTGAACTTGCGAATATGATTGCGGCAGGAGAAGTAGTCGAACGTCCTGCCAGTGTCGTCAAAGAATTAATTGAGAATGCCGTCGATGCGGAAGCTCGTGACATTGAAATTCGGATTCAAGATGCTGGACGGACCTTGATTTCGGTACGGGATGATGGCATAGGAATGGATGAGGCCGATGCTTTGTTGGCCTTTACCCGCCATGCAACTTCCAAACTTTCTCGAGCCAATGATTTGTTTCGTATACGAACCTTAGGATTTCGTGGAGAGGCACTCCCTTCCATTGCTGCAGTCTCCAAGGTTACCTTACAAACAGGGACTGGTGAGGGTCCTGGAACTTTGCTACGTCTACGAGACAATGCTGTGGTTGAAGTAGAAAAAAGTGATGGACGAAAAGGAACCACGGTGACCGTGGAAGAACTTTTTTATCGGACCCCCGCTCGTCTGAAGCACTTGCGTTCGGATTACACGGAACTGGCTCACATTGTTCAAGTTGTGAGCAAAGCAGCCTTGGCTCATCCTCAGATACGAATGACCTTAATGGTTGACCAAACGGTTCAATTTCAAAGTTCTGGGCGTGGCAATCGATTGGAAATTCTCACCAATGTCTATGGTGCAGAAACCGCTCGTCAGCTTCTCCCTGTGGCGTTTCAAGATGAAGATTTTCAAGTCACAGGCTACATCAGTATGATTTCACTATCCAAAGCGAATCGTAATGATATGACTTTTTTACTCAATGGTCGCAATGTTCGCATTCCGTTTTTACAAAGTGTTATTCTTGAAGCGTATCGGAATCTTATTGCGGAAGGTCGCTTTCCTTTGGTGTTACTTGTCATTGAAGCGGATCCCAGTTTGGTGGATGTGAATGTCCATCCCGCAAAACATGAAATTCGGCTCTCAAAAGACGATGCATTAACCAAGTTAACCCGGGCAGGAATTACTCAAGCCTTACGACAAGCGACGATGGCTCCTCGTGTTTCTATGACCAAAAAAGAAACCATGCCAGTCCCGCAAAACTGGGATCATGTCTTATGGAGCCAAGAAGCACCCAACCCTTACCAAACACAAGAATCGACCGAATTATCGGTTGAAAAACAAGTTCACCATGAATTGGAAGAAGCCACCCTCTCTTACGAAGCTGATCCTTCCACTGCTTCGAATTCCCAACGTCTCCCGCCCCTTTTTCCTGTGGGGCAGATTCACGGAACCTACATTGTGGCCCAAAGCCCGGAAGGATTTTATCTCATTGATCAACACGCGGCAGCGGAACGCATTCATTTTGAGCAGTTCTCAAAAGCGTTTGACCAGCTAACCCAAACGATTTCTTGGCAACCATTACTCGTTCCTTTGGTCTTGGAACTCAGTTATCATGATGCAACTTGGATGAGTGAACGCTTATCGTTTTTGCGTGACATTGGCATCCAAGCAGAAATTTTTGGTAACAATGCGTTGCGGATTCTTGCGGTCCCTACCTGGATGCAACAAGTCGATGTTGCCCGTTATGTGGAGATGATGGTGAACCAATTGAAAGAGCAACAAACCATCACCTTACCTGCTTTACGAGCATCTGCCTTAGAAACATTAAGTTGTAAAGCATCCATCAAAGCCAATCACCCCTTGAATCAAAGTTCCATGGAAGCATTACTAAACGAACTACGTCAATGTGACAATCCCTTTACATGTCCCCATGGTCGTCCTACGATGATTTATTATTCCACGTATGAACTGGAACGTTTGTTCCGCAGGGTGGGAAAAGTAATATGATTCGCGTCCTCGTTCTCGGAGGCCCAACCGCCGTAGGGAAAACCGAATATGCGTTGGCGTTAGCGTCTCGCCTGCAAGGAGAAATCATCAATGCTGATTCCATGCAAGTCTATCGCGGACTTGAGATTGGGACGGCGAAAATTCGTCCAGAAGAGCAACAAGGGATTCCCCATCACTTGTTCGATCTGGTCGATGTCGATACCCCTTTTGATGTCGCCCAATATCAAATGCGAGCTCGTGAATGCATTCAAGCAGTCACTGCCCGAGGGCATCTACCAATTCTTGTAGGCGGAACTGGGCTTTATGTTCGTGCCACACTTTTCGACTATCACTTTCCAATCAAAGAAGGGAACGTTCCACTTTCCTTTTCCAATGAGACCACCGTGGCATTGTATGAACAACTACAAGTATTGGATCCTCTAGCGGCCACGCAAATGCACCCCAACAACCGCCAACGCATTGAACGTGCATTGCAACGTGTGGCCGAATCAGGACCCCTTAAGGAGATTCCACGACCATCCATGCTTTACGATGCCTTGTTTGTGGGACTTACCCGACCCCGCGAGGAACTCTATGATCGGATTAATCAGCGAGTATTGACACAGTTTCAACAAGGGCTGGAGCAGGAAGCTCAACACATTCTCGCGCAATCTCCTCAAGGATCCACGGCACGTCAAGCCATCGGATACAAAGAGTTTATTCCGTATTTTGAAGGTCAAATGACCCTTCAAGAAGTTCAAGATACCATTCAACTCCACACTCGCCGCTATGCCAAACGTCAGTATACATGGTGGGCTCATCAATTCCCAATGCATTGGATTGATGTTGGCAATGGGCGTGCCCCTAGTGAGGCTCTATGTGAAATGGAAAAACTAGTGAAAGCGAAGTGGTCTCAATGATGGAACAGCCAACCATGTGGCAACGCAATGAAATGCTGTGGGGGGTTGATTTCGTTCAACAACTTGCCCACAAACGAGTTCTTATTGCTGGACTAGGTGGTGTAGGGTCGTATGCGGCGGAGGCACTCGCTCGGCTTGGAGTAGGTCATTTTTTATTGGTGGACCATGATACCATTGAACGGACCAACCTTAATCGTCAGTTATTTGCCCTCCATTCGACTCTTGGACAATTAAAAACCGAAGTTGCCAAAGCTCGAATTCTCGATATTCATCCTCAAGCTGAAGTAGTAATGGAATCACGGATGATTGATGAAACCTTTTCGGAATGGTTGAATTTACAGGAATGGGATTTTGTCGTGGATGCCATCGATACGCTACGATACAAAGCATTGCTTATGGAAGAGTGTTATCGTTGTGGCGTTCCAATGGTTTCTAGTATGGGGATGGCGGAACGAGTGGATCCTACCATGGTTCGGTTGGGGTGTTTGTCTGATACCTCGAACGATCCAGTCAGCAAACAAATGCGGACATTTGCCCGCCGTGCTTCCTTGGATTTGAAGACCATTCGAGTGGTTCATTCGTTGGAAATTCCTCAGAAACGTACGCGCGTTATAGAGGAAAATCCTCCGTTATTGAAAGGGAAATCTCCACTTGGTAGTATGGTACTAGTTCCCGCAACAGCCGGACTATTTTGTGCAAATGAAGCCTTGCGTCAATGGCTTGTGAAATAATTCGAAAAGCCTACAAATAAAATGCCTTTCTTTCCATAAGGTGTGCTATAATAAATTCGTATCTTATGTGGAGGAATATTATGGAACTTCAACTACGAAAAGGCGACGTGACCGTCTCAACGATGGTCTTCCGCTTCCTTCTCGCCTTTGCCATCATCCTCTTGACGTTTGGTTTGCTTTATGATCCCTTCCCGCAATTGGTGGAGGGAATTCATCATATCTATACTTCCCCAGATGGATTAATCACGGACTATGTGGAATTGGCGGGCATTGGAGCAGCCTTTGTCAATTCTGGCTTCATGATGATGCTCACGATTTTTTGGATAAAATCATTAAAAATTCCGTTTCATGGATCCTCCATTGCTGGAACATTTATTGTTGCAGGATTTGCCTTATTTGGGAAAAACTTATTTGCGATTTTACCGTTTATCGCCGGAGTTTACTTGTATGCATGGGTTAAAAAAGAGCCCGTAAAAAAATATGCCTTTGTGGCGATTTTTGGAACCTGCATGTCACCGATGGTTTCGGAAGTGTTCTTCTATGCCGGATTTGATCCTACATTAGGAGCAATCCTTGCTGTGCTGATTGGGATTGCAGTTGGTTTTATTCTTCCACCCATTGCTGGATTTACGATGAAAGTTCACCAAGGGTATAATCTTTATAATGTTGGGTTTGCCGCAGGTTTTATTGGAACCATGGTGTTGTCGATTTTAAAGAATTTTGGATTTCAAGTGACTTTACGTGATATTTGGAATACCGGAAATAATCATGTGTTTGTGTGGTTTTTGTTAGCAACCTTTTCCCTCATGATTGTGTTTGCGGTAGTAAAAGATCGTGGTAGTTGGAAGCGCGGTATTCATATCAGCCGCCATTCAGGTCGGGCGGTTTCCGATTTCATCGTTCGAGATGGATTCTACGCAACCCTGGTTAATATGGGCTTACTTGGGTTAATGACTACAGGCTTTCTTTTATTTGTGGGGGCAGATTTGAATGGCCCCACGATTGGCGGCATCCTTACGATTGTCGGGTTTGCCGCATTTGGAAAAACCGTTCGTAACGTTTCCCATGTTTTCCTAGCTGCCCTCATTGGGTCTGCCCTTGGAATGTGGGACCTTACGCGACCCATTATTATTCTAGGGGCACTTTTTGGCACTGGCATTGCACCGATTGGTGGTCAGTTTGGCCTCGGATGGGGCGTCATTGCAACCATGATTCATATTTCGATTGTACAAAATTTGGGGCCACTCCATGGTGGACTCAACTTATATAATAATGGCTTCTCCGGCGGGTTTGTTGCCATCCTACTCGTCCCGGTCATTGAAGCCCTAAGAGGGGGAAAATTAAATGCAGACGCACGAGAAGAAGATACTAAAAATTATTGACGTCCTCTATACCTATTGTAAATACATTGGTGGCAATGATA
Organism: Bacilli bacterium; assembly: GCA_041668665.1. GTDB lineage: Bacteria > Bacillota_I > Bacilli_A > RFN20 > UBA1709 > JBAYCP01. The sequence goes on from JBAYCP010000029.1 coordinate 5,712, forward strand.
TTTCGATTCGTTGTCAATGCGTGCAAGAACATCATTATACGTTGACGGTCCGTTCCAACTATGCGCCGGTCAAGCGCCAATATATCGCTAATTTAGAAGTCAAACTTAACACACCGAAAAACCTTGCCGTGGAAGAATTGTATTGGCAAGTGATGGGGATTGGTAGTTTTGAAGATGATAATGATATTTATGTGGTCGGGTCCATGGTGGACACCGCAGAAGTCACGTTTGATGATCCCTATTTTGAGTTAGTTGTTACGCGGACGCATCGTTAGTTGAATCGTCCTTCCATAAGTTTTCATAAGGGTGTCCACTCACCAATTCGCACACGCGTTTGGTTTCGGGGGACACTTTTTCTGCGGGTTCACCAGCACTACGTCGTGCAATTTCCTCTTTCATAATGCGATACGTCTCAGGGTTAATGGGATAACGACGCACCACAACGATGGCCGCTAGCAGTAACAAGACTGGTGCTAGAGAGAAGAACCATTTAATCCCCTGTTGGGTTTGCAACGACTGCAACAAGGTTTCCCCTGGAATTAAGGGAACTTGATAACCAATGAGATCAATGTAGACTCCGGTGAGGAATAAGGCGATGGCTTGTGCCAACTGGCGTAAGAAGGTCATAAATCCGGAATAGATGCCTTCGCGTCGTTTGCTAGAAATGAGTTGTTCCACATCGGTAATCTCGGGGAGCATCGCCCAAGGCAGAAACGCGGTCCCACTCGCCCCTGCCCCCATGACAAAGGCAATGGCATACAAGAAAGTGACAGGGGCCTCAGGGTTCATGAATAAACCCATCACCAAACCCAAAGACCAAATGCCTGCCCCCAGCATAAAGGCTTTCTTTTTGCCAATTCGATTGGCGAGTTTGACATATACAGCGACAAAAATCATTTGGGTAATGATAAAAATTCCAATAAGAGCGGTATACGAGGCATGCATAAACAAGTAATCATCGATGTAGTACAATAAAATCGCCATAAAGATATCGGTTGCGGTGTAGGCTAAGATGTAAGTAGCCAACTGAATTCGGTAGGTGCGATTGCGCGAGACTTGTTTGGCATTTGTGAAGAAGCCTTTGATCAATGAATATGTTTTTCCTTCATCGGTGACCGAGGAACGATCATAACCTTTGGTTCCACGAAACACAAAAATCCATGGGATTGCATAAAAAATTCCAAAGGCGATTCCCATTCCAAAATATCCGTTTTGTTGCGAAACAAAAGCGTTGATAATCATCATCGGAACAACCCCCGAAAGTAAGGTTGAAAAATTCGAAAGGACTGAGCGAACGCCCACAATGCGGTTGCGTTCACCATAATCCGATGTAAGATCAGGAAGCATGGCATGATAAGGAACCATCGTCATCGAAAATGACGTGGCGAACAAGAGATAGGCAACGGTATAATAGATGACTTTGACCCACATTTCAGCTTGTAAAGGAAGCCACAATAAGGCAAAGGCTGCTACGATATGAAAAATGCCTGCAAGAAAGAAGACGCGCCGCCGCCCATGGCGGGAGCGAGCCCGATCACTAAGGGATCCGATAAAGGGATCGATGAGAGCATCCCATATTTTTCCAATCAATAGCATACTACCAGCGATGGAACCTGCAATGAGTGCAGAGTCCGTGAGGTATTTAAGAAATAAAAGGCCGACTAGGGTGAATGCTCCTCCGCCGAATAAGTCGCCAACGCTATAAGACAAAATCGTGCGCCACGACAAACGCGGCTTAGTTGAGTGAGACTTCATCGCTTAATCCTCCTTAGGGAACGGCAAAATTTGTTTGGTTGAAAAGGAAGTTAACATCAATTGTTCTTGCATGATTTTTGAAATGACGCTAGGAGGCAACATGCCAATTAATTCCGTATTGCGAATGGATACTTGCTCGAGGTTGGCTTCTGCTTGGACAAAGCGTAACGCATCAAGGGGGGTTACAGCCTCGCAATCCGTCAAATTCAGTGAGACTTGGACACAACGAAGATGAGGCAAGTCAAACCCTAGGGCACGAACCCCTTTTAAACCGCCATCGCGTTCGCGAATGCGAGAGGCAATGCGTTTGGCGAGTTCAATGTCCGTCGTTTCTAAATTAATATTGAAAGCACACAAAGGAGCACGCACGCCAACGGCGGTAATCCCAGCAGTGAAGTGGACACCTTCTCCACAATCAGGATGCCACATCGGATCGTGGATGCGCGATTTTAATTCTTCAAATTGACCATGCCGAATCACAGGTAAGGCTTTATGATCGGGATGAATTGCCGCCTGTTCATAGAAATAAACAGGTAAGGAAAAACGCTCCCACAGGAGGTTTCCTACTCGGTGAGCAAGTTCAATGGTTTCTTCCAGTCCGATGGAGCCCCAAGGGACAAAAGGAATGACATCAATGGCACCAATCCGGGGATGAACCCCACGATGAATATTTAAGTCAATCCGTTCGAGGGCGACCGCAGCAGCATCCATCAAGGCAGCAATTAAAGCTTGAGGGGTACCATACAAGGTAAAAACACTTCGATTATGATCGGGGTCTGCCGAATAATCCAAAAGTTCTAAATCCGTTCGACCTTGAAAACAAGCACGTAAGAATGCCAAAGTGCGAGGGTCACGACCTTCACTAAAATTTGGAATGCATAAAAGACGTGGTTGCATCCTATCCCTCCTCATTGTTGAGACATTCCTATCATACCACGCTTTGATGAACTTGAAAATGCGAGAATCAACCATTTTTCGTCTTCCAATTATGGTATACTAAAACTACAAAAACCTCGAAAAGGAGGCAAACGCATGAACATTTGGCATGATTTGGATCCCCAACGAATTCAAACCGAAGATTTTATTGCGGTCATAGAAATCAGCAAAGGTAGTAAAAACAAGTATGAACTCGATAAAGAAACAGGGCTCATCATTTTGGATCGTATTCTTTATACTTCCACGCATTATCCTGCCAATTATGGCTTTATTCCGCGTACCCTTTCCGAGGACCACGACCCTTTGGATGTGTTAGTCTTATGTTCGGAACCCTTGGAGCCAAGAAGCATGGTGCGTTGCTATCCCATTGGCGTGATTCGCATGATCGATAATGATGAAGTGGATGATAAAATCATTGCAATTCCCTTCAAAGACCCCACCTGGAACTTTTATCGCGAGCTTGAAGAACTTCCTCCTCATATTAGTGATGAAATCAATCACTTTTTCCAAGTCTATAAGAATCTGGAACATAAATCAACGACTGGATTCTCGGTTCATGGTCGTGCGAAATCCATTGAGATTATTGCCGAAGCGCTGGAGGCGTACCAGCGAGAATATATAAAAAAATAAGCGCAAAAAAAGAGTTGTCCTTGGGGCAACTCTTTGCTTTCAGAGTCGTAGAGGGATTAATACCATCCACGGGCTTTCATGGCCTTGGCAATGCGTTGAACGGCTAACGCATAAGCGGCGGTGCGCATGTCCCATCCA
>JBAYCP010000030.1:0-9026 GCA_041668665.1 Bacilli bacterium
CTTCGAAAACCACCTTAGGTAATGAAGAAAAATTGGAATCTAAGAGTACTAAATTTGCGACTCCCCTTGCGGCTTCGCTCCCCGAAGCCATGGCGATGCTGCAATCGGCTTCCTTAAACGCCAAGATATCATTGACACCATCGCCGGTCATGGCGACCGTGTGTCCTTGACCTCGATAACTTTGGATCAATTGCTTCTTTTGCTCGGGCGTCACTCGGCCAAAAATCGTGTATTGATGGGCGAGTTGGGCCACTTCTTCTAAAGTTTTTCCCTCAAGGTTGATAAAGGCATCCGAATGAGGCACCTTGGCACGTGCGGCAATACTTGCGACCGCTTGAGGGTGATCCCCTGAGATAATCTTGATCGCTACACCATTGGTCTGAAACCATTCAATAATTGCTGGAGCATCGTCACGAATATGATCTTCAATGATCACTATGGCCAAGAGGGTTTGAGCGAAAGGAATATGATGATCATTCAAGGATTCTTGGGTATATCCGACAACAAGGACACGATATCCTGCTCGAGTCCATTGATCGAGTTCGGCTTGTTGCTCCATGGGAAGGGTTTGAAAGACAAACTCGCTTGCCCCCATGATGTACGTTCCTCGTTGAGCGAAGGCGGCTGCCGAACGTTTTCGTTCCGAAGAGAAAGGCACGATTTGAGTGGCACTCCATGGCGGAAGAGGCAACGCAGACAATGCTTCCAGCACCGCTTCTGCTGTATCATTTTGCTGGGGTTGTGCCAACAATAATGAACGTAACGCCTGTTGGACTTCTTGAGTATCGTGGGGCGGCATCACATGTAATTCTTTAAGTCGCATGGTTCCATCGGTGATGGTACCCGTCTTATCCAAGCATAAGACATCACTACGGGCTAGCATTTCAATGCTATAGAGGTCTTTCACTAAGGTTTGGTGACTTGCCAAGCGAATAATCCCCACGGCCAAGGCCACGCTGGTTAACAGAACCATCCCCGAAGGAATCATCATAATCAACGATCCTGCCGTACGAGAAACCGCATCTTGAACATCCAAGGTGGCTTGATAATTATTGAAGTATAGTAAAGCGCCCATCGGTAACAACGAGAATCCGATGGTACGAATGATCCAGCGAATGGAGCGAAGTAGCTCGGAAGGATTGGCTTTCATCGCTTGCGCTTCACGAGCGAGTTGTTGAACATAATTTTGCTCGCCTACATGGTCCACACGGGCGAATATCTTTCCAGAAGTGATAAAACTCCCCGCAAGCAGTGAATCCCCTTTTTGTTTACGAACGGGTTTGGATTCTCCGGTTAACAATGCTTCATTGACTTCGGCATTGCCCTCCGATACAACAGCATCCGCAACAATCTGCTGACCTTGACTGAGCACCATCACATCGTCTAAGACAACCGCTTCGGTGGCAACCGCACATTCCACACCCTCACGGACGACTTTTACCTTGGGCGTTGCAACCAATGACAATCGGTCTAATGTCCGTTTGGCTTGAATTTCTTGAAACGTTCCGATCGCAAGATTCGAAAAAACGATACCTAAAAACAAGATGTCGGAATAAGCCCCTACCACAATCAAAGCGGCCGCCATCAAAAACGATATCAAGTTAAAATAGGTCAAAAGATTCTTTGCAAAAATAGTGCGATACGAACTACTGGATTGTGCACCATTATGATTGGTTTGATGGGCAAGTTCTCGCTCCTGAACCTGGGCAACCGAAAGCCCTTCTTGGGCAGATGCCATCACCCGCACAACTTCTCTTCGTTTTCGCTTATTCGCCATTGTGACACCCCATTTACTTTGGATTGAAGTAAGAATCCTTACTCTTACTATTAATATACACGGACAAGGACCTAGAAAACACTCCTATCAATGCATTTAAAAGAAAAACGAACCACTTGAATCAGTGGTTCGTAAGCAAAGGCTTAAGCGCTTAGGCGAGTTCTTTTTTCCAAAGACCGTGAAGATTGCAATATTCATACGCTGCAACAACACTTTCTCCGGGAAGCAAAGCAAAGGTTGCCACTGGTTTTTCTCCAGGAGAAAGTGGACGCCGTTGAATGCCGTGTGTGGTGGCAAGAACAATCCATTGAATGTAATGGGCAGGAATCATCGGATGATCCACGCTCCCCACTTTCACTGTAACCATGTTTCCTTCTTGGGCAATCTCTGGTACATGCTTTTCGTGAGCAGCATCGACGGTATTTCCCGTTAGTTCGATCATTTCTTCACCACAGCAAATAATAGGAACACCAGAATCATTGACTTTTTCGACTAAATTATGACAATGCGGGCAAAAATAGAATTTTGGTTTTTCAGCCATAGGATCTTCCCCTTTCTTTCTTTTAAGTATAGCATTTGTTGCACCATTTTACAATTTCGATTCCAAGGAGAGCTGGAGTTCAAGTGCGACTGGACAATGATCGCTCCCTTCAATGTGATCGTAGATGAAACTATCGCGCAACACCCCTTGAAGACGTTTGGAGATGACAAAGTAGTCGATTCTCCATCCCACGTTTTTGGCTCGTGCTTGAAATCGATAACTCCACCACGTATAGGCAATCCGATCAGGGTATAAGGTACGAAACGAGTCCAAAAAATCTTGATTCAATAATGCTTGAAATGCGTTGCGTTCTTGAATGGTGTATCCTGGGTTCATCGTATTGGTTTTAGGGTTCTTCAAATCTATGGGTTGATGCGCGACATTCAAATCTCCGCATAAAATAACTGGTTTGATGGCGTCCAAACTGGATAAGTACTCCCGCATGGAACGTTCAAACTGCAAACGGTAATCCAGTCGGGCTAAGCCATCCTGGGAATTAGGGACATATACATTGACCAAATAAAAATCTGGATATTCCAATGTCAAAACGCGGCCTTCATCATCATAAGTCCCATTCTTGAAACCTGTATGAACAGAACGTGCGGGCTGACGTGCAAAGATGCACGTTCCAGAATATCCCTTTTTCTGTGCATAATTCCAATATTGAACATACCCCTCTGGGGTGTAACTGGCTTGACCTTCTTGCAATTTGGTTTCTTGCAAACATACAAAGTCCGCATCGAAGTTTTGAAAAATGGTATCAAATCCTTTGTTGAGAACCGCTCGAAATCCATTCACATTCCATGAAACAAACCGCATCTTCTTTCCTCCTTATCGTTCTTACTTGTTATTCGTCGGATGAAACCCTCGACGAGTAGCTTGACCCCACGCTTCGGCAGGGCGCAACATCTTCAAGAATCCACTGACTCGCCACAAACTAAAATACTGACGAGGTCCAAAATTTTCCAAAACCGCATAGCCAATCAGCCGATTCAAATCGCGCATGCGGAAATATTGTTCATCCTTCTCTGCAATAATTAATGCGGTCATTGATATAATTACTCCTACCAATACAGTTAAGACAAACAACAATACAATCACTTCCCATTGCAACCACCCCATCACAAGAGCGATGGCGACAAAGAGGAGTCCTTGAATTTCAAGCAAAGGCCCTAACATTTCAAAAATTAAGAAATAAGGAAAAGCCAACATGCCAATCCGACCATAGGCAGGGCGAAACAGGAGTTGGTGATGGAACATGATAATTTCAATAAGTCCACGATGCCAACGATATCGTTGTTTTCGTAGGGATACCAAATCTTCGGGTACTTCCGTCCAGCAGTTGGCGTTGTACGCATAATCAATTTTAAACGGTAGCTTTGCTTCTTTCATGACCCGAGCAATGCGGACGACCAATTCCATGTCTTCCCCAACCGTATCTCGTTTATAGATTCCTGAGCTGGTCAAATATCCGCCAGCAGCAACCACTCGTTCCTTACGAAAAAGTCCAAAAGCGCCCGAAATGATGAGCAATGCATTCATGGATGCCCACCCCAATCGACCCGACATAAAGGCACGAATGTATTCCATGGTTTGAAAGCGAGCGAGGCGATTATGAGGAATCCGCACCTCGGTCAAGACCCCTTGATCGACTTGACAACCATTCACTGGGAAGATATTACCTCCCAAAGCTGGAGTCTCAACTCCTGTATCTAGTTGCAGGGCAGCTAGTTTTAATAATGAAGTCTGTTCCAGCAACGAATCGGCATCAATCCCACAAAAATATTCTTTGCGAGCAAGATTAATTCCAGCATTAAGGGAATCGGCTTTGCCCCCATTCATCTTATGAATAACCATCAAACGTGGTAAATGAGGGTTCTGATAAACATCCAAAATTGGCTTGGTCTCCAAAGAGGGAGCCCATGGAAAGTCCACTTTTTGGAGATGATAGGCATCAATTAGTTTTTGTAAAGTATGGTCGGTAGAGCCATCGTTAACAACAATCAATTCATAATCCGGATACAATAAATTGAGCAACGAGTTGGTGGATTCCAAAATACTTTTTTCTTCATTATAAGCGGGAGCCACAATAGAAATGGATGGTAACATCCTTGGTTTAAACAATAAGGACATGGTTTTTAATTTCCACAATTGAGATTGGCGTCGCACATAAAGGATGGACAATCCAATGAGGGAAAACGCTATGAAATTGAGGATAATCACATAGTAAGCAAACCCATCCACAAAATGGAGCACAAAGCGTTGCAAAATCGACCCCATGGCCAATCCCTGAAGTTCCTGCCCCTGAAGCAAAACAAACAGCACGGGCATAAATATCATGGCAACCACGAGAATGGCAATTAATCGAAGCCGAGTGGCTCGACTTGCTACGGTCGTCCCACGTTTGGTAGGGAGTGGTACTTCCAAATCAAGTTTTTGAAGCAATCGTGGTGTTAGAAGACGCTTGGCATCTTGTTGAACCTCCACGCGTGTGGCCAATAATCGGCGTAAAACGAGGAGTAAGCGATTCTCAAGCTCCAAGTCATGATTTCCATTTAAGAAAGTGAGGAATTTCCCACACTGCCCATACCGCAAAATAGTTTCAATTCGCCCGTCCACCTCCGGTTGTCGAAGATAATAATCTTGCAAAATTAAATATTCAATCTTATACATCAGTAAATCTGCGAGAATGCGTTGTTGACTCTCTGGTAATTGGGGCATTTGATTCAGCAAATCATCTACAAGATGTGGTTGCTTTTGGATAATCGATAGCATGGCAGATTGCGCAATCGTGCTGGTTTCTTCACGGAATAAAAAGGGCAGCAGTTGTTGGATGCTAGATGCTGGATCTCCGCTGGAAGCTAGTGCAGTAATGGCAGCATCACGTATTAAGGGATTCGGGCTATTACGGTAGCGGGGCGTGGCAAGGATTTGAGGATACAACTTACCAAGAACTTGTAGAGCACGTTGCAATAAAAACTGAGTATTATCCCGTTCAAAGTTCACGCGGTTTTTTTGAACAACCTCATAGCGATTCACTACGCGCAAGGTATAATCATACAAATCACTCGATAAGAATTCGTTGGCATAATCCAAGACTAACTCTTGAATTTCAAATTCTTCCCGGCGAAGCAATGAAGGTAATTGGTGATGCAAAGCTTCGCGATATTCTACAATTAGCACATTGACACGGCCACGATACCAGCGATGTTCGCCAATCAACGATTGAATAAGCACAGGTAAGGAGGCAGGATTTTTTAACTCTGAGATGGCATACGCTAGGTATAGCTTCGTTGGTCGGTCGCTCTCTTGTTGTAAAGCACTTTCCAGTGCCAACCGTACTTCTTCTGCCGGTATGGAGCATAGGTGTTGAGCCGCTTCCATTCGTTGAAGAGGTTTACGACTTTGCAACTGTTTGAGATATCGTTCCAACAAGTGGCTATCCCGTAACCGATCTTCTAGATTGCGCTGTTGATCCTTCTCAACTTCAATAACCTGTTTGACGTGCTCATAATGATGCAATAAGTTGGAAGCGCTTTGGAATCGACTGCGCTTTTCCATTCGTTTCATCGCAAGTCGTCCCCAGGTTCGATTACTGAGTCTATGCAATAGTTGGTATCGCCTTTCCACTAAAGTCAAAAATAATGCAATAAAAATCGCGCAAAAGACATAGACCAACGCCATGACAACTTCGGGTCGTTGGAGCCAGTTCATGCTCGTTCTCCTGCTTGAGCCAATAAGCGTACAATCCCAACCAGTTCAGCCAAAAGGAAGGGCTTTTTATAGTAATGGCGAATTCCTAAACTCAATGCCCGTAAGACATTACTCTCATCCTTCAAATACGAGATTAAAACGAGTGGAATTTGGTCAGTGTCCGAGTGCATCCGCAACTGTTCCCGAATTCGAAAAGCATCAAGCTTAGGTAACATGATTTCACATAAAATCACAGCGGGACGTTGCGTTTGAGCCAACGTTACAACCTCTTGACCGTCTTTGGCAACCCAAACTTCTATCCCAGCCTCTTTGAAACGCGCTGTTAATACATCCCTAGTCACCCCATCGGGATCGCACAAGACCACCCTATTGGCGACCAATGGGCGAACGCCCTTAGACCCTACCACTCGTGTTTGGCCACTCTTTAAGCCAATCTCTAATCGTTCCATGGCAAGTTTGGTAAACGCATCTTGTGTGGGAATATCGGTTCTTTTCTTCATTTCTTCACTGCCAATAACCGCGATGGAAAAATGTGGAGCCTCCAAAAAAACATTCTCTGAACGCAAAGCATTTCGGACGATTTCAGCTTGCTCTTCGGCTCGCGCTTCCTCGGTGATTTGAAACAAATGAATTATCATGAATCCCGGCCGTATGACGAATACTGGAAAAGTGTTTGCTAAAGCATTTCGCAGAACATACAAGGAAGTCTGATAGATTTGTCGTTGTACTTCTTCGTATCGCCGCGAAGCGGGATGAGGAGTCACTTGAACCACAAGAAAATAACTACGATCCGTGGGTAAAAGTTGTTGGAAGTAATGGCTTAAAAATGCGGCATTGTATGCACCGGTATCTTGAAAACGAAGCAGGGATTCTTGAGTTTGATTCAACAATGCTTCTTGTTGAACTTCATACAAGCGTCGTTCATTTTTATAGATTTCGCCTTTTCCTGTACTTTCATAAAAGACCTCGGGTACTTTCAAATCGTATTGATAGATGAGTTTTAACACCAAGGGTTTAATAACCATCAACCAATCAAAACCTTTGGACGCATAGATGGTTGCGAAGAGCTGTTGCCAAATGGTTTCGCCCGACGCAAATAAGTCATAAATTTTGGGTTCATCTTCTGCCAGCAAGATGGGAAGTTCTTGCCAAACATCACGCGTCACTGGCCACCCGAAAAACGCAGAATGTCGCCGCATTAGACGCTCAAATATAGGTTGATAGCCTCCCTGCTTGACCAAATCTTGTTTCAAGGGATAAAGATAAGAACCACATTCTAATCGATATAATTGATCCACCCGATCGGATAATTGATCCCTTAAAGGTTCGCCAAACTCAGGATAAATGATGCTTGGCTGGAGAGTTTTTACAAAATCTAAAATCGGTTGCATAATTCGATTAGACGGAATGAAGTGTTCATGAAATGCATCGAGGCGCTCGGCAATACCGCAATCCAATACATCGGGAGTTTGAGGAGAAAAGGATGAAAAGAGATGAGGAGAAAATAGTAGACCACGCTCAGCATCGTAGGTCATAAAGCTTGCGGGCGATGGGAGATAGGCCGATGGAATAAACTCCAATTTTGTTCCTTGTGGGGAAGAAAGACGATATTGATGTTCGTTGACGAGATAGCGCGGAGAAACACTTCCTTGTGCTTCCAGCGCCAACGCTGTTCGCCAATGCGTGACAATCGTAAAAGAAACCCCGGCTTGTTCCCAAAGTTTCACTGCTTGAATTGCAGCAGAATCAGGGTGTTGGATAACAACAAAATCCAAGCGTTTTGCTTGGGCATTTTTCATTTGATCCGACAGAGGAATATGAGGGCTAGGGTTGATGACAATACCACTCCCCTGCTGAACCAGCCAATAGGAGTTTCGAGAAAGCCATTGTCCCGTGCCAAAAGGAGGTAAGCGATAAAGCAGTTCATGGTGTTTCATACGAGCACCTGCGCTTTCTACTGATTCTATTGTACACGCCCCACGCTTCATTTGCCAAGATTTGTGCCAAAAAAACTGCGGGTTTCCCCGCAGTTCGTCTTATTCGCTTCGTGTAACGATAATATATGGTTGGAGTTGGAAAGGTTTGGGCGCAACATTTCGATCCTTCCACATGTAGAACCAACGCTCCGCTGGATAGTAATAGTAGCCGTCTTGCCAATGATCCGATGTATCATAAGGATCAGCAAAAATGATTACATCGTCTCCCAATGAGGGCGTTCCCATCGTATCGTATCCAATAATGGCTTGCCAATGACCATCCCAGTCTGCCCATTCAACCATGATGGGGTTCCCATTCTCAAGATGACCGAGTACCCATTGAACAAAGAAGCTATCCTTTGCATCTTCCACCCATGCTTCCGTGGCATCATCATTCTCTGAAGCATAAAGGGACATGGCCGAGAAAGTGGGATATACGTTGCCGACATCGACTGGAGAATAGCCATCTTCTTCTTGAATAAGGTCACCAGTATCATAGGTTTCACGATAACTAGATTCGACAATTTCAATGCCTGGAACACTTTGAAAAAATTGATAGAGTCCACCAACATTGGTCCCGTATTCATAAAAATTATCTGCCGTTCCTGGTAAGGCATCGACGGTGTCTTGATCCACACTACTCTCGGCGCCGATGGCAATCTCCCATTCGGTGTATCCTTCGACTCCGAGATTTTCGAGAACCGCAAGGGCAATGGCAGCTCCACAAGACCACTCCGTTGTCTGTAAAAATGTTTGAAAGCCAGGGATAATCGTGAACGATTCCGTAGAGGTCATCCGATAAAAATCCGGATTCCCCCAATACAAAGAGGTCGGATGATTACCAGCATCGCCATAAGCATCCGCTCCTCCGTATTCATCATAATCTTCCCCTGTTATCATTTCCGGAATTTGTTTCTCGGCACTGCTCGACGTGCTACTACTAGATGAGCTGGATGTCGTCGTGCATCCTGCTGCAAGCGTAAGGGCAAGAATACCAACCAAAAATTTTTTCATGTTA
>JBAYCP010000031.1:0-8213 GCA_041668665.1 Bacilli bacterium
ATTTTTTTGCTTGAAAGCAAGAGTATTGTAAGACCTACAACCACAATATTTGTCCATGTTATACCGCTCTTTTGCAACAGTAAAACTGATGAAGTAGCAATCAGTCCTCCCGCCACTGCATTAATCCCTCGAAGAGAAATTCGAATGGCTTTGATTTGTTTTAAATCTTGCCATACCGGATACACAAAAAATATCAATAGAATCCCCGGCAAGAATATTCCTAACCCGCTCACCAATGCTGCGCCAACTTGAGATAATATTCCGCTTCCACGAACGGCCATCCCTCCAGCATAAGCACTAAAACTAAACATAGGGCCGGGTAACCCTTGCACCAATCCATATCCAACCAAAAATTCTTGGATGCTTAAATATTGTAGCTGATCGACGAGCTCATTCACCATCATCGGTACCACAACTTGACCGCCGCCAAATACAAGATATCCATATCGATAAAAACTCGCAAACAAATGCATGATAGGATGATCCCACACCAATATAATCGTGGCACTTCCTATCGCTAAAATAACAAATGCGAAGAAATATCGCCATGGAAACCGTATTTTCACTCGATTCCACATACCAGGTTCTTTTTCCGCAATTATACTCACAATGCCCCCCATCAAAAGAACAACAGGAAACACCCAAACATCACGCCAAATATATGTAACAATCGCGGCAAGAAGGAAGAGACCCCATGTTAAAGAATTTGCTAATACCTTCTTGCCAATTCGAAAAGCAGATACAACAATAAAGCCTACTGCCATTGGACCAATCAAGCGCAAAGCATCTGATGACAAATGAAAATATCCCAAGATGTCATAAAGAAACGACAATAAAGTCATCAATAATATTACCGGTGCCGCCCACACCATCATCGTTAAAAGGGCAAGGGATGGTCCTCCCATTTTATAGCCTATCGCTACAATAGTTTGAGTGCTTGTAGGGCCAGGAAGAATGCTGCATAAGGCTACTAATTCAATTAATTCTTCTTCATTAAGATAGTGTTTTTTTGTTACTAATTGATCAAGCAAAACCCCAATATGGGCTTCCGGACCCCCATAAGCTCCAAGCGAACACATGAAAACATCTCTAAGATAATCGCTTCTTGCGATAGAAGATGCCATAATGTTTTCTCCCCTTTTTTTAGGTTGTTATGCGTGGGTTTTGGCAACTCGCTAGAAAATGGTTAGCGAAATACAATCAACTTGGTGATGTTGGAAAAAATTAACCCATTGTTATCCAATATCTCCGCGTCAATCTGTTTTCAACAGGATCAAAGATACTGTTTTCTAGAATTCCTCCACAACCTTCAATGGTTTTCGCCGATGCAAGATTTTTATCATCGCAAGTAACTAATGCCTTTTTTACTCCAAACTCTGCTAATTTTTGTAATCCCAATTGGAGTTGAATCATTCCATACCCTTTTTTGCGTTCACTCGGACGAATGGAATATCCTATATGACCCGAGGTTTTTAATAACTGCTCATTAAGATAATGCCGCAAATTCATCATCCCATAAATACGAGTTTCTTTTTCATCCACTAACAGCCACTGACTACCCTCCACATATTTCGTTGATGGGTCGATCGTTTCACGGTTCGCATACGAGTGTAGATGGTCCAACCAATCTTGGAATTGGTCGTATCGTTCCAATCCACCACATCCATTTAAGATTGTTTCACCATTCGCAAACATTTCATCGCGATAAGCATGGAGTTCTTCTTCCCACCTCTTACTCGGAGGCACTATTCTTAATATTCTTTTTGCTTGGTTCATCTTTTTTCATCTCCATCACTGTTCTTATTATATCGATATTCCTTTCAACTTTCACCACCCAAGTCAACGGGTCGTAAATGGAGCATATTAGCCCTTCTTTTGGAGATCTTATGCTAGACTAAAACCAGTCAAGGATCCCGTCTCTTTCTTGGGACATTATCTTTGAACACACAGAAAGGAAGTAATCATATGAAAGTATCGTTACAAAAACAATATCAACTCTTTATCAATGGCGAATGGCGCGACGCCGCCAATCAAGCGCGACTCCTTGCCATCAATCCTGCCACAGGTGAGCACCTTGCAGAGATAGCGGATGCCGCTCCAACAGATGTGGATTTGGCCATCGAGTCTGCTACACAAGCATTTCAATCTTGGAGTCAAACATCTCCCGCTGAGCGAGCGAAAGTTCTCAATCGAATCGCTGACTTGATTGAAGAAAACATTGAATTTTTAGCAACGGTCGAGTCCTTGGATAACGGAAAGCCGATTCGTGAAACCACGAAGGCCGATCTTCCATTATCAGTCGATCATTTCCGCTATTTTGCAAGTGCAATTCGGGCAGAAGAAGGCACTTCTACAATGTTGGATGAAAACACCTTAAATCTAATTCTGCGGGAACCAATTGGAGTCGTTGGGCAAATCATTCCTTGGAACTTCCCCTTCTTAATGGCCGCATGGAAAATCGCGCCCGCTCTTGCCGCAGGCAATACAATTGTCTTAAAACCATCGAGTATGACTTCGCTCAGCGTTCTAGAACTTATGAGAATTATTGGCTCGGTGCTTCCAAAAGGAGTCTTAAATGTCATCACTGGTCGCGGTTCAAAAAGCGGTGAATACATGAAACATCATAAAGGGTTGCATAAACTTGCTTTTACCGGATCCACGGAAGTCGGTCGCGAAATAGGCATTTCCGCTGCCGAAAACATCATTCCTTCTACGCTTGAATTGGGCGGTAAATCTGCAAACATTTTCTTTGAGGATGCCGATATGGATCTTGCCATGGAAGGACTGCAAATGGGGATTTTGTTTAATCAAGGACAAGTCTGCTCAGCAGGATCAAGAATATTTGTCCATGAATCGATTTATAATCAATTCATTGAGAGAGCCAAACAAGCATTTGAAACAGTCAAAGTTGGAGATCCTCTCAATTGGGACACTCAAATGGGTGCCCAAGTCAGTGAGGAACAAATCAAAAAAATATTGAGTTACATTGAAATCGGCAAAGCAGAAGGCGCCAAAGTGTTAGTGGGAGGGGAGCGGTATCTTGAAGGCACCGCCGCTCAAGGCTTCTTTATGAAGCCAACATTATTGGTGGATGTCGATAATCGGATGCGAATCGCTCAAGAAGAAATATTCGGTCCTGTTGGTGTTATCATTAAATTCTCCACCGAAGAAGAAGTCATTGCTCTTGCCAACGATTCTATATATGGTTTAGCGGGTGGTGTCTTTACAAAAGATTTAAACCGTGCCATCCGGGTTGCGCGAGGCATACGCACCGGACGAGTGTGGGTCAATCATTATAATTCTTTTCCTGCAGGAGCCCCATTTGGTGGATATAAAGAATCAGGCATTGGCCGAGAAACTCATAAAATGATTCTTAATCATTACACACAAGCCAAAAATGTATTGATCTCTTTACGAGAACAACCAGGCGGATTTTACGTCAAAAAATAGTCGAAATAAAACTGGCATTGAAACAATCTTCAATGCCAGTTTATCTTTATAGAATATCTAGTTCTTTAGCAACATCCGCCAGGATATCGGCCGCCTGGCGAAGCATTTCCTGATCATGCAAGGCTGATACCATGCAACGAACGCGTGCTTTTCCAAGAGGCACGGTAGGAAATACAATTCCAGAGACAAAAACGCCTCGCTCAAGTAATCGTTTGGAAAAAGCCATGGTCTTTGCTTCTTCTCCAATCATAATGGGGGTGATAGGAGTCTCGCTATGCCCAATATCAAATCCTTTTTCTACTAATTTTTGTTTGAAAAAACGCGCATTCTCCCACAATCGATTCGTATATTCACTAGATTCTTGCAACATCTGAAAGGCTTCCATAACAGCGGCAGCTGCTGCTGGCATCAAGGATGTTGAGAATAAGATGGGGCGTCCTCGGTGCAAAAGCCACTCTCTTGTAGCTTTGGATCCACACACATAGCCTCCTACTGCACCAATCGCCTTGGAAAGAGTTCCAATGATAAAATCCACTTGGCCGTGAAGCCCGAAGTGATCCACCGTTCCCCTGCCTGATTCTCCTAGTACTCCGGAGCCATGAGCATCATCGACATACGTTAAGGCACCATATTTTTTGGCAAGATGAACGATCTCTGGCAACTTGGCTAAATCGCCATCCATCGAGAAAACTCCATCGGTAATGATTAAGACATCTCGATATTGGGTCCGACGTTCTTGAAGAATCCGTTCTAAATCCACCATATCGGAATGTCGATAGACCGCCTTATCTGCTTTGGAAAGTCGAACACCATCAATAATGGATGCATGATTCAATTCATCCGAGATAATCAAATCGCCGGTATCAGCAATCGCTTGGATGGCTCCCATATTGCAAGCGTATCCCGATTGAAAGACTACCGCTGCCTCTTCACGTTTAAAAGCTGCAACCGCTTGGTCGAGTTGTTCGTGGATGGTCATGTTTCCCACAATGGTTCGGACGGCGCCAGCTCCAACGCCATAGCGATCAATCGCCTTTTTGGCAGCTTCCTTCAAGCGAGGGTGGTTTGCAAAACCAAGATAGTTATTGGAGGTAAGATTAATGATAGGACGTCCTTGAAAATGAATCAATGCTTCGCAAGGGCCTTCATTAATGGGTAAAACTCGATAAGTCCCAGCACTACGAAGTTCATTGAGACGGCGTTCCATGGAATTCATTTGGCATCCTCCTTTACCACTAAGACTACTTTTCCACTATTTCCACTCATCATTGTTGCCATCGCTTCTTCCATCTGATCAAAGCGATAAAAGTGCGTAATAAAAGCTGATAAATCAAGTTTCTTTCTTTTCAATAGATCCGCTACCTGTTCCCAGGTGCGGAACATTTCACGGCCTACGACTCCATAAAGATGAATCCCCTTGAAAACAACATCATTGGATATATCGATTTCTATGGTTTGTGGCGAGATTCCCAACATGGACATTTTCCCACCAGCTTTCACATATTTAAATGCTTGTTCAATAGCAGTTTTATTCCCTGAGAACTCGCAAACGACATCAATTCCTCGACCGTTCGTTGCCTGTAAAACGGCTTGAATGACATCTTCCTTCAATGGATTAATAACAAGATCTGCTCCTAGTTTTGCTGCAAGATTGCGGCGATACTCATTGATTTCGATTGCAAGGACTTGTTTGGCCCCGACCGCGCGAGCAATCGCCACTCCCATCAACCCAATCGGCCCCGCTCCAACAATCGCTACTGATCGATCTTTCAAATCAAAATGAAGCATGGTATGAACGGCGTTTCCAAGAGGCTCTTGAATGGATAAATACTTAGGATCTAGCCCGCTATGATCAACAATGAGATTCGAGACAGGCATTTTCGCATATTGAGCAAAACAACCGTCTGTGTCTACTCCGATGATTTTGGTGTTCTCACAGACATGATATTCCCCCCGTTGGCAAAATTCACAAGTCCCACAAACAATGTGGGTTTCTGCTGATACAATATCGCCAACTTTTACTCGAGTAACATCGGGGGCAACTTTGATAACCCGACCTGAAAATTCATGACCTGCGATGAAAGGAGGTTTCACCCTTTTTTGGCTCCATGCATCCCATTTATACAAATGCACATCTGTACCACAGATTGAAGTCGCTAGAATCTCAATTAAAGCTTCTCCGGGTAATAATTGGTCGGGAATCGGTCGATGTTCAAGCACAAGGCCAGGTTCACGCCCGGCTTTTACGTAAGCAAGCATATCCATTTGATGTTCTCCTTTTTGATTACAATCCATTAAATAATGCCAAGTGGTATGAAAACAACTAAGAGCAAGAGGACGCAGCCCCATACCATCGATAAAAACTTGATTTGTGTACGTGGCCTTGCATCATGGAGTAAAAAAGCTGCTAAGAAAAAAGGAATGTAAGTGGTGATAAAGACTGGGATAGCCCCCCACCAAGAATAAGTCCATATAAAGGCAGGAGTTCCTGCTAAGAAAATTTCAAAGATAGCAAAGAATGCAGCATTTATAATGGCAAAAACCCAACGATTATGAATGCCTAGAATTTTCAATGAAGGATTGGCTGGAAGTAGTTTAGCCATAATCAATCCTGCGATGGAAAACATCATGGACAATTCCCAGGAAACCCCCACCAACAAGATGAAGGACGTGCTTTCGGGGGAGACTGTCCATAACGCATAGCCCGTTCCGCTTTGAATCAAAGCATTTGCAATTTCATAGAGCCAATGCACTCCATAAAGAGATAATCCAGCTACCAATCCCTTATAATTCTTCTGCTTGATTTCACTTGCGTAGACATAAATAATGACTGCAAAAAGAGCGATGAATGTCCAGTCAAAATTGGCACGCGAGCGCACGGAACTGTTGCCAGCATTGGCAGCAATTTCATTCGTTGCAGTTCCCCAAAATTGAAAATTTGGATTCCCATTCCCAAGGATTGATAGTAAGAAAATAATCAGACACACAAGAGCAATCAATCCAATAATTCGAACGACTTCTTGCACACGCGAATAAGACTTTGGCTGCATATTTTGCCCTTCTTTCCTTTATTGATATTTTATGAAAATCGAACAACTAGATTAATCGTTGCAACTCGGCTAATGGTTTCATGAATGGAACAATATTTCGCACCAAGCAAAGCAGCTTTTTGGAATTGTGCCTCGTCACTCGGTTTATGAATAATTAATTCTATCGTTACCGTTTCCAATGTTGTAGGAATACTTTCTCTTTTTACTCCTGAAATATTCATTTCAGCATGTGAGAAGGTCAAACGCTTTTTTTCTACAACGCCAAGGAAGGTTGCATAAAAACAAGAAGCTAAGGCACCATAAAGAAGATGGTAGGGTTGCATTCCCCCCTCTTGATCGCCTAAAGGGATGGTTCCAGTTGGCGATGACATACTCCCAACAAAGTCAGGGTTAAAATGAAGTGTCACATCATCAGTTTTCATGAATATCAGTTCCTTCTTTCTCTATGAATATTGTAAAACCATTTCCAACAATAATCGAGCCTTAAATCGTTAAATAAGGAGTCGAAAGCCAAAATTTCATCATTTGTTCCGCCCAAATACTGACAATTAGTAAATCTGCAGCCCCACCAAAGGTCCATTCATTGGCTAATGCGAGATGATGAAACTCTTCCATTGCTTCTTCATCATCCAGTGAGATTGTTTGAAGGTGTCGCCGAACTTCTTCATACTTCTCATAAGATCTCGTTCGTTTCAATAAAGTCGTATCATCGCAACATTGCATCAAATGAAATAATCGTCTGCGAATCGATGGCTCATCCAACATATCCAAAGGAAATGAGGATGAAAGGATATGTCGAACGGTCGAAAAACCGTTCAATGCTTCCCCGCGGACACCCATTAAATGGTGTTGCTGGTAAGCCTTTACGCCAAAAGTACTCGGCATATCATCAAAGGCTTCTCGAGCAGGCGCAACCAACTTCGCACATAAATCAAAACTGTGTGAGAAAGGTAATCGATGGGATAATGCATATCCTGCTGCCACCATCAATCCCCCTAACAAGAAGATAAGTCCTTTATAGGCATTGACTCCTTTGGTCGCAAGAAACATATCTTGCTCCATTTTCACGCCCACTTTTTGGGCTTCTTTCCAGCTGCTTGTAATCTCTTTTGCTTGATATCCTAAGTCAAATAGTATCATAAATCCAGGTAGAATTGCATCTTTTGCACGAATCATTAAATCATAAGTCATATCGGGGTGACTCCCCGATGAAGTTGGAGTAACTAACCCATATTTATTGTCGAGTTGAAGCTCGATATCGATGGATTGGTTGATTATTTCTAAGATACGACAATGCAGTTCATGATGATAGATACGAAGATACTCTTCTTGAATGGCGCTACTAGAATGTCGCTGAGCGCGACTACACTCATGGCTAGGGCGTTCACAAAGAAGACACGGCCGAGAAGGATAACCAAGATCCGTTCGTGAAATGGAAGAATGGGGAGATTGATAGCCATCAAGATCAACGAGTCGTCCGAACCCTGTAGATTCTTCTATTTCCATGCACGTTTTTTTCGCTTGATTCGCTTCGATGGATTCCACAATCCCAACAGCATAAGGACCATCCAAACTCTCATAAAAGTATGCTCGCGAAATGATTTTCGCCACTTGAAGCTCCTTCTCATACAAAGAAACAAGGTGATAGGCTTCTTTCATATTCTTATCCCTACCAGGGGTATTGGACTTGACGACAATGATGGGTTTTTGAAA
>JBAYCP010000032.1:0-8134 GCA_041668665.1 Bacilli bacterium
ACGCGACATCGATTCTATTCTGGTGCGGTTGGATGAATAAGTATCCGATAGTGATCAGGTCAAAGCACTCGTCATTGATCATGGCGATTATGTCTTTATTGATCCTAAGTTCACCATTACGCCCTCGGGGTTCTTAAAATCTCGTTTCATTGATGATAAGGGGTCGGCATGTTTATTAATGGCTCTATTGGAAGAGATTGCGAGAAAAAAGATTTTGTTGAAGCATCGTACCCAGTTTATCTTTGTTGTGCACGAAGAAGTGGGTCATGGGGCGTCAACCTTAGATGCTCAAGTAAGCGAATTTGTCACCGTCGATATGGGCTGCATTGGTCTCGATCTTGCGGGCAATGAATATGCGGTTTCCATTGCCGCCAAAGATTCAGGAGGTCCGTATGATTATGAGTTGACCTCTCGCTTAATCCAGTTTGCTCAAGAAGAGAAACTTCCTTATGCGGTGGATATCTTTCCATTCTATGGGTCGGATATTGGCGCTGCATGGCGTGCGGGTCGTGATTTCAAAGGAGCATTGATTGGTCCAGGAGTTCATGCGAGCCATGGGATGGAGCGCACCCACCTTGAGGCAATTGATGCCACAATGAGTCTACTGCTTGCCTATTTAACAAAATAAATAAAGTGGCGATTAATCGCCACTTTTTTCTATTTCAAATTGTTCCATGACCCTCTGGAAGGTTTGTCCAATGGGGGCACGAATGAGAAGGGTTGCTTGACGATCCCAGGCGGTGGGTTCTTGATTAATGAGAATCAGTTGCTTGCCGGTATACGCACGAAGCAATCCAGCGGCAGGATAGACATTCAATGATGTCCCACCAACAATCAAAAGATCAGCCTTCGATAAATCTGCGATGGCGCCATCGAGGACAGAGGGAGAAAGAGGTTCTTCATAAAGGACGACATCAGGTTTGATAAGTCCGCCACACTGGGGGCAATATGGAACCTCCCCCAACGATAATAGGGTAGTAAGATCATAAAATGTTCCACATTGCATGCAGTGATTTCGTTCCACGGAGCCGTGCAGTTCCCATATCCGCTGGCTGCCCGCTCGGGTATGGAGATTGTCAATGTTTTGAGTAACTACGGCATGAACATGGCCGGATTGTTCCAGTGAGGCCAGCGCGTGATGAGCGGGATTGGGCAATGCCGAAGGATAAAGCATCATGTCTTTATAAAAACGATAGAAGATCGCGGGGTGAGCGAGAAAGAACGAGTGGGACAAGATGGTCTCAGGACGTGCGCCATAGTGTTGTTGGGCTTGATAGATGCCAGAGGAACTGCGAAAATCAGGGATGCCACTTTCAGTGGATACGCCCGCTCCGCCAAAGAAAACAGCGCGCGTGGCATCACGTAAAGATTGTAGCAATTGTTGTTCGTTGTTTGTCATGAGGTCGCATCCTTTGGGGGGATGGCCCCTTCGATTCGGTCTTTGCCCCTTCGTTTGGAACGATACAAGGCAAAATCGGCGGCAGTAAACAACTCTTCATAACTCGTACCATTGTCAGGATAGGTGGAAAAACCAATGCTTAGGGAAATGGTGTAGTCTTGATGAGGTTGAATGACTGCTTGATGCAAGCGATGAGTGAGCTGCTGGGCAAGTCGAACTGCTTCATCTTCGTTGTGAAGATGGTTGAGGAATACCAAGAATTCATCGCCACCAATGCGTCCAATTAAATCTTCTTGACGAAAGACCTGACGCAAAGTTTTAGCAATTTCCACTAAGACGGAATTGCCAAACAAATGTCCATATTGGTCGTTGGCTTGCTTGAAGTTATCAATGTCAATGATGAACATCATATGACGATCGATAGGATTTCGCACCAAAATGGATTCGACAAGATTTTTGGTTGCAATCTGATTGAAGAGTTTGGTTAAAGGATCGTATTGAAGTTCACGACGCAAGGACAGTTCCTTTTCTTTTTCCTTATGAATGTCGACTAATTTTCCCATGGCATGGGTGGGTGTTCCATCAGAGGCTTGCAAAGCAAGCACATAGGCTAAATACCAATAGTATTCGCCATCGTTTTGCATGATACGGATGACATGGGAGTAGGAGGTATGACCCTTGCGGATGGCTTGCAAGATCTCTGAAATAAGATGGAGATCATCGGGATGAATGAGAGTATGGGTCATTTCACTTTTTAAAAAGTGAGGAACGACCTCGAGTTCAGCGACCAAGGATTCATGAGGATTGGTATAGGAAAAAACATCTGCTTCAAGGTCGTATTCAAACAAAATATCGCGCGACAATGCAGCAAGAATTCGTTGCCGCTCTTGTTCCAGTTGTAATTGCAACTGAGCAGTTTTAAGGGCTGTTATGTCCACAAAAATACAAAGAAGAACAGGATAACCTTGATCCATTCCAATTTGAGTTGCTCGCACAAACATCCATTTAGGGCTGCGTTTGCCACGCTGAACTCGAAATTCGGTGGCGACTTTGCCTTGCAATCGCAGTTGTTGCTGAACCGTATCGACAATATGAGGCAAGTCCTCAGGGTAGACAAGATTACGGGCAGATGGTAACAAGGGGGAGTGAGGTTCTTGATCAAAGAATTTATAAAATCCTTCATTAGCATAGAGAATGGTAAAATCAGAATCCATGCGTATCTTGGCGACCCCACCATCGATGGCATTCGTAATGGATTGTAATTCATGATGGCTGGCTTCCAGTGCTTTTTGGGTTTGTTCCAATTCGGACAAATCCATGAAAATACCCCATAGACCAAAGCGATGATTTTTAAGTGTCACGAGATGGCCGCTAAAGGTAATAGGGAGTGGGGCGCCTTGGGGGATGTGAAGACGAAAGGAAAGTGAAACAGGTTGTTCGCTCGAAGAGGAGGTCGAGGCTAATTGACGAAATAAGGCTTGGTCTTCGTCATGGAGAAACGACGCAAGCGAGGGGAGAGAGTCGCTTTCTTTGGGAGCATCCATGTCAAGCAACGCAAAAAACTCGGCAGTGCCATGCACGACCGACAGGGAGGCATCCAACAAAATTGTTGCAATGCCACTTTTTGCCATGGCAGGATGCGCTTGGCGTACGAGATGTTGAATCGAATCCATCAGAATCCCTCCTTAAAGCATCAAACAATGCTAAGTGAGTACTCCTATTATTATCGAGATGAAGATAAAAAGCAAATAGGGCTTGGATGTAAGCCCTATCGTTTTGGTGCCATGGATAACGAAGAATAAAGAGGGGGTAAACTTTGTTCGGGGTGTAAATACTGATTGATGGAACTGATGGCGATGACTGCTTCGCCAAGGCCTACCGCTAAAGTGGTAATCTTTCCGGGATAATTCGTAATGTTTCCTGCGGCAAATAGATTAGGAATCGCCGAGACCATTTGAGAATTTACAGGAATTTTCCCTTCCACTAGTTGAATGCCAAGTTCTTGATAGCGAGCGGGAGCAGGTAAAAAGCCATAATTGACTAAGATGGCATCAACAGGTAAGGATTGGGTCCTCTCAGGGAATTCCCGGTGCTGAATGATGACTTCCGAGACAAGGCCGTTTTCGCCCCGTAATTCGATGGGTTGATAAGGAGTGAGCACGGTGGCCACCGCTTTTAATTCGTCGACGGTATTGCCGTGGGCACGAAATTCATCCCGGCGATGGACGAGGGTGACAGAAGGAGTGACGGTTCGAAGCAGTAAGGCGAGATCAACGGCAGAATCCCCACCCCCCAAGACCACCACGCGTTTGTCTTGAAAAGGAGCAAGTTCGGCCAAACGGTAATGGATATTTGTAAAGGAATCGGCATTTTTTAGAGGGAGTTTTCGAGGATTATAATCCCCGTTTCCTGAACTAAAGAGTAGGGTTTTTCCATAAAATGTTCCTTGAGCCGTTTCCACACGATACCCGTGGTCCCATGGCCACACTCGAATGACTTTGCAATCCGTAAAAAGGGGGATGGATTCTTGAAAACGTGCATATTGATCGTAGAGTGCCCGAATGAAGTCTTTGGCCTTAATACTGGAAAAACCAGGGACATCATAAATGGGTTTTTCCGCATAAATGGTGGTCAACTGTCCTCCAATATAAGGGAGAGATTCTAAAACAACTGCATCAAGTTTGCGCATGCCGGCATTGAATGCTGCAAACAACCCCACTGGGCCTGCGCCTACAATAATGGTATCGTAAACGTTCATACCATCGCCTCCTTGCTTGAAAACTATACGTCGAATTATAGCATGGGTGATAAGACTTTACAACGAAGTTGCAAAGTGCTATGATGAATGCAATTTCACAATAACGTGAGTTTTTTCACAAGAAGGAATGGGACCTGAATTGATTTTTACTTATGAAATGACGAGTGCTGCAATGACGCAACGATATGCCGAATTGCTAGGCACATGGATTGAATCAGGGATGGTGATTACCCTCCAAGGTGAGCTGGGTGCCGGCAAAACAACCTTTACCCAAGGATTTGCGCGTGGACTAGGTATTCATAGCCTTGTAAATAGTCCTACCTTTACCATTGTAAAAGTGCACCGTAAAGGACGGATGACTCTTTATCATATTGATGCCTATCGTCTTGCTGATTCCGATGAAGATTTAGGGTTTGAAGAATTTTTTTATGGTCAAGGCGTAAGCGTGGTTGAATGGCCTCAATATGTTCAGCGATTCTTACCACCGGCGACAATCGATATTTCCCTCACTATTTTAGATGAAACGCGGCGTATGGTTACCATTGCTGCTCAAGATACGCGCCTTGTGGCGCTGCTTAGAAAGGTCGATATGGCATGGAACGAACTCTCTACCTCGATACCTCCTTCCGCTATTTAACCGTCGGGATCACCATCAATGGTGAATTTTCGGCACGCACGCATTATGAAGCGTGGCAACAACAATCCGAAAAAACCGTTCCAGAAATTGTTGCAGCATTGGCCATCAGTGGGATTGTTGCCAAAGATTTAACCCGAATTGTCGTCGCCATCGGACCAGGATCGTATACGGGAGTGCGCATTGGATTAACCCTCGCAAAAGTGTTGGCGCATGCCTTGGATCTTCCATTGATTCCCTTATCCACCTTACGGGTATTGGCGGGTCCTAGTGGCTTCCAGGCTGCCATCTTGGATGCACGCAGTGATCGGGCCTATGTTGGAATCTATCAGGATGGCAAAGCCGTTCAGGAGGAAAGCATTATGACCTTACCCGAACTTCATCAATGGCTGAAGGATCATCCGGATGTTCGAGTCGTAGGGGACCCTTCGTTGGTGCAGCATCCTCCTGTGGAAGTGGATGTCTTAGCCCACATGCAAGCCCTTGCCGACCAGGAAGTTGCGCTTGAAAATGTCCACCGTTTGAAGCCCCATTATCTTAAAGGATAATGGTTAGAAAGAAGGTACGGCGATGATTGTTCGTCCCATGACCCGCAATGACCTTGATGTCATTGAAACCCTCGAGCGAGCGTGCTATCGAGCCCCTTGGCATCGAGGAATGTTTGAATCGGAATTAACCACCAATGCGTATGCGCATTTATTTGTGTTAGAAGAAAAAGATGTGATCTATGGCTATTCTGGCGTGTGGATTGTCTCGGATACGGCCACGATTACCAAAGTAACCGTGCGTCCCGACTATCAAGGCCGGAAGCTAGGAAGTTTATTGGTTCGGGATTTGCTTGAACGTGTGGAACGTGCCCAATGTGCCTTTGTCTCCTTGGAAGTACGAGTCTCCAATGTTCGAGCGGTGCAACTGTATCGCAAGCATGGATTCGCGAAAGTTGGTATCCGCAAGCATTATTATTCCGATGGCGAAGACGCCATTGCCATGGTCAAAACATTTAGTAAGGAGCATCACTATGAAGAAGTGTATTCTGGCGATTGAAACGAGTTGCGATGAAACCAGTGCTGCCGTACTGGTTGATGATCGCACTTTGCTCTCGAACATCGTTTCCAGCCAAATCAATGTGCATAGTCATTACGGTGGGGTGATGCCAGAAATTGCCAGTCGTCTCCATGCCGAGCAGATTACCCTTGTGCTCGAGCGAGCCTTACGGGAATCGAATCTCGACTACAGCAAGCTCTCAGCGGTTGCCGTGACCGCTGGACCGGGATTGATTGGCGCCTTGCATGTCGGCTTACAAGCCGCCAAAGCCATTGCGATTGCCTATCAGATTCCATTGATTGCGGTTCATCACATTGCGGGGCATATTTATGCCAATCATTTCCTTGGGGCCATGGAATACCCTGCCTTAGCGGTCGTGGTAAGTGGTGGGCACACCGAACTTGTCTATATGCCTCATGAGTTGGAATTCCAAATCGTGGGTCGAACCCAAGACGATGCGATTGGTGAAGCCTATGACAAAGTGGCTCGTGTGCTCGGACTTCCTTATCCGGGAGGACCCGAGATTGATCGTTTGGCGCATCAAGGCGTTCCATCCTATGTCTTGCCCTCACCAAAAACCGATCATCCGCTGAATGTGTCATACAGTGGTTTGAAAACCGCAGTCGTCAATTTGGTTCACAATGCCGAACAACGGGGCGAATCGCTCCGGGTAGCCGATGTATGTGCCTCGTTTCAAAAACGAGCGGTGGATATGATTGTTGATCGGTTACTAAAGGCCTTGGAGCGCTATCCTGTTCAACAAATTGTTGTCGCAGGTGGGGTTGCTGCCAACTCGTATTTGCGAGAATCATTACCTCGCCGTGTCCGTGAGGTTGCCCCTCACATTGAAGTCGCGATTCCCCCGTTTTGGTGCTGTACGGACAATGCTGCAATGATTGCAGTGTTGGCCAGTCGTATGTACGACTTGGGTCATTTTGCTCCGCTTGATCAAGGAGCGGATCCTGATTGGTCCATTGAAGATTTCTTACCTCAACCAAAGGAGTGAATCACATGAGTAAAATTCCACTAACGACCATGGATCGTTATCCGCTGTATCTTCGCGTCTTTCATATGTTAAAAAATCGAGGGATTCAACGTGTCATGTCGTATGACATCGCCCGCGAAATGGACGTTGATGCCGCCACCGTTCGTCGTGACTTTTCCTACCTTGGACGCTTGGGGCGTCAAGGGTATGGATATGATGTTGATGCGCTCATTCAACGCTTTACCCAAGAGATGAAAGTCGAAGGGAATACGGATATCGTTTTGTTCGGAGTTGGCAACATGGGTCGTGCGTTATTAAAATACAACTCTTTTCTGAATAAGACGGGTAACATCATTTGTGCCTTTGAAACCGATTGGGCGAAAATTGGGGGGACCGTGGAAGGTGTTCCCATTTATCATCTGAGCGATTTACCCACCAAATTTCCCATGGGCGTTCAAATCGCGATCATGGCCATTCCTGGCGCATACTTGCAAGATTTGGTGGATGAATTGATTAGTCTCGGCGTTCGAGCCTTCATCAATTTTTCGGATGGAGACATCCGTGCACGCAAAAAAATCATTGTGCAGAAAATTGATTTGGTTGCGTTGATTCAAGACGTGGTCTATCGTTTCAAACAAGCATAGACATTCTGCGTTTGTCCTTTTATAATAAAAGCAAGCCGGCTCCGCCGGAGCTACCGATGTGGCAAGAGGCGAAGGAGAGGGGAAACCCTCGACACCCGGCGTCTCTTTTTCACGAAGCAGGAGGGAAGAAGATGTTGGAATTTAAAACCGTTCGCGAGTTGTATGAGGCTGCCCATCAAGGCAATGCCCTGGAACTCGACACCATCGACCAAGTCGAACTTCAAGGATGGGTCCG
Organism: Bacilli bacterium; assembly: GCA_041668665.1. Classification (GTDB taxonomy): domain Bacteria; phylum Bacillota_I; class Bacilli_A; order RFN20; family UBA1709; genus JBAYCP01. Next base: position 7,700 of record JBAYCP010000032.1, read on the forward strand.
TACCAATCGTAACAACGGTTCCATTGGGTTCATTGAACTCAATGATGGCACCTATTTTAAGAACGCACAACTAGTGTATGGACAAGACATGCCTAATTTTAATGAAGTTACCAAATATGCGACAGGTACCGCCATTACCATTGTGGGGACGTTTGAACTCACTCCCCAAGCCAAGCAACCGTTTGAAATCAAAGTCAAACATCTCGTGCTGGAAGGGGAATGTGCCGCAGATTATCCGTTGCAGAAAAAGCGTCATGGCTTTGAGTTTTTGCGTGACATGGCTCATCTTCGCCCTCGTACCAACACTTTTAGTGCGGTTTTTCGGGTGCGTTCGGTTCTTTCCATGGCCATTCATGAATTTTTTCAATCCCAAGGGTTTGTTTATGTTCATGCGCCCATTATCACCGGCAACGATGCCGAGGGTGCGGGAGAAGC
>JBAYCP010000033.1:0-7973 GCA_041668665.1 Bacilli bacterium
AATAGTAGATTTATAGTTGAAGGGTGATATAATAAGACTATGAGGTGATGAATTTATGAATCAAAGTGATTTCGCACGAAAATTTACAGATATTGAGTATTTATCTAAGAAGGAGATTTCGGCTCGTCTTGGTGTGGGCACCGGAGAATCAGTATGGAAGTTGGTCGATGATTATCGTGAACGATATCGGTTTGCTCTTGATTTAAAGAAATTTGATCGTCTTCCTTTTAGTATTGTATTAACGCCTTCCATAATGGCCTTATCAAATACGGCCGAGAGGTTAATGTTTCAATATGCAATGCTGTTTGAAAACCACCGAATTTTTCAATCGTTTGCAGATGATAAAACTCTAGAAAAATACCGTAATGAACTATCGGCTGAAGATTTACTTGTGATGGCACGAACCATTGATCTCAGTTTGGATGATAGAGATATTAGGAACCTTCTAAGCGATGATAACAATCAGTTTAAAGACACAGTACTATATGGATTTTATCAATGTAGAAGAGAATTGGGGACGGACAATCATTATAAAATAAATAATGAGTTCATTCGCTATATATGGAGTCGGTTAAATCGTACATCATTTGATCCCAGTTTATCCTTTTATAGGATGAATGAAGTCAAATCGAAAAATGGTTTTGAAGAATTCATCGGGGCTCCAGTAAATAGGATATCAGAATACATTAATATGCTAGTTGAGTTCGTTGAGTCAGAATATGAACTGTCGCCATTTATTAATGCCGCTATTGCTTATTCATTTTTTATTTATACTTTACCATTTGAACGCTACTCAGAGTACGCTGCTATCCTCATTTATGAAAAGATGCTTGCGGATTCAGGATATGGAGAATGCGCCCATTATTTGTCATTGGCTCAATTCTTAACACAACGTGATGATGATTTGCAAAAAGCAATGTATGAGACTCGGAAAACTGGCGACTTAACCTACATGATTGTTTTCTTAAATCAATTAGTTGCTGGTGCAATACAGTGGAGAATGAAAACACTATATAAAGTTGGTCTTCCTCATCCTAACGAAAATAACATTCAAGTTATTGAAAAGATAGTCGAAGTACCAGTTGAAAAGATAGTCGAAGTGCCAGTAGAAAAGGAAGTTATCAAAGAGATCGAGGTAATCAAAGAAGTTGAAGTCATACGCGAAGTTCCAGTTGAAAAGATTGTCTATCGCGATGTTCAACCCGCAAAGAGTGATGATTCTTCCGCACCCAATCGTGTCGAAACCTCTCAAGAAGATCAAAAAATAATTACAGCTCCGAAGGGATTCCATTTTATGCAAGATCCATTTGCAAGAGCGACTTCTTTAATGCCTCAACCTAAGGAATCAAGTTCCAATGAATCGCAAATACTTCCAACCAGACCTAGCCCTGTAATTCTCGAAGAGCAAACATTAATAACGGATGTTCAACTTGATGCTTTGAATGATCTAGACTCTGATGAATATGCCAAACATCTTATGGAACTCAATCCATTGATCCGCGATCATCAAGCTCGGTTTTATGCAACTCATCGCACCAAAGGACGCTATTATACTATTGGTCAGTTCAAAGAGTTTGCGAATTGTGCTTATGAAACGGCGAGAACCTCTATGGACTTTCTCACAACACTAGGATTATATCGAAAAGAACAGTTAAAAAATAAATTTGTTTATACTCCTACTTCTCAACATGAAGGTGATCAAGAATGAATCCTGGACTAACAATAATAATCGTTGTGCTCGGAGTAGGTGGAGTCCTATTATTAGCGATTCAGTTCATCCGAGCTCGATGGGAGAAAAAAACGGATAAAGTCGCAAAAACTGAAGCCCAATATGCAAGGGAAGAAGTAGAGGCAATCGTAATCAAGGTTCCTCCTGAAAATGAAAACAAGGAGCCGTTGAATGATGACAAATGAGCAGCGACAATATCCCACTGCACTATATTTACATGTTCCATTCTGTGAAAGGATATGTTCCTATTGCGATTTTTTCAAAATTCAATATCATAAAGGCTTTGTGCAATCGTATTTACAAGCATTATCTTTGGAAATTGAAGAAGCAAAAATTCATCATAAAATGAAAACTATTTACATTGGTGGTGGTACTCCGAGCGTTTTAAGTGAACGCGAATTAGGTCGGCTTCTTCAATTGGTTCAGGCATTTTGTAACGCCGAAACTGAATGGACGGTAGAAATTAATCCTAATGATGCTACATTAAGCAAAATGGAAATATTTAAATCACATGGAGTGAATCGGTTCAGTATTGGCATCCAAACTTTTCAAGATTCATTATTACAACAATTGCACCGCTCTCATTCCAGCGTACAAGCCCACCAAGCTTTAAAAACATTGCGAAAATATAACATAAATTTTTCTGCAGATTTGATCTATGGGTTACCCAATCAAACGATGGAAATGCTTCAAAATGATTTAGAAATGCTCCTTCAATATCAACCTCCTCATTTATCCTGCTATGCACTTCAGGTTGAGCCTCATACATTGATGAGCATTCAACACATCCCCCAAACGGATGATGAACGATTACGAGAACAGTATGATTGGATTCTTGGGTATTTGCGCTCTCGAGGATATCATCGGTATGAAGTAAGTAATTTTGCTTTGCCGGGTTATGAGTCTCTTCACAATCAAACCTATTGGAAGGGTCTTGAATATTATGGGTTCGGCCCTGGAGCAAGTGGTTATCTTGCGAATCAAAGGTATTCAAATACAAAGAAGTTTCAAGATTACATTAAGGGTATTTGGGGCAGAGAAATACAAAGTCTCTCTTCTAAGGAGCAAGAATTTGAATTTCTCATGTTAGGTTTACGGATGGAAGAGGGAATTTCACTCGAAGATTATCGTGTTCGTTTTCATGCAAGTTTTCAGGATAACTATCAACAAGATCTTCCACCGCTCCTCAAAGAGGGATTGTTGATGATTAAAGATGGTCATCTATCGGTGAGTGATAAAGGGTTCTATATCTTAGACCATATTCTTTTGCGGCTGACCCAACATTTAGAGTATTAAGTATTTGCTAGCTTATGATATGATAATATAAGAAGGGGTGGAGAAATGATGACAACGAATTATGAAAAAAGATTTCTTGCCTATATCATTGATTATAGTTTATTGTTTGGCTTAGCGTTGGTAACAATTGTTTTTGGCCAAATTACTTTACAACACCCTATATTTGTTTTGCTTGATGCAACATATTTTGTGGCATTTTTCTATTTAGTTGTTTACAAATTTATTTGCTATTTCTTCTTTGGAGGAATTACAGTTGCTGGTTTAATCTTCAATATTAAAACGATTGGAGAAGATGGGACTCGACTTTCTGCATCGGCTGCCATCATTCGATCACTCATGCAAGCAATGATACCACTAGCCCTTGTTAATGTGGCGTATATGCTGTTTAACCGGACTCAGCAAACCATTTATGATGTAGCAACTTTTTCTACTAGCGTTCCGGTGCGATAGAAATAGTCATAGAATAGAAGTAAATTGGAAGGAACATTATTTGTTCCTTTTTTTATGTGGAATAATAGCACTTATTTATTGACAGTGCTAAATAATAATGTATAATAGATTTAGCAATTGTGTATTACGACTGCTAACAGGAGGTGACCAGGGTGAAAGAAATGAATCGAAAAGAGCAGATTCTAAAGTTAATTGTCGAACATTTTATTAAAACTGCTGAACCCGTTGGTTCCCAAACTTTAATCGAACAATTCGAGCTTCCTTATTCAAGTGCTACCATTCGCAATGAAATGGCAGAATTAGAATCACTGGGATATCTTGAAAAACCTCATACTTCAGCTGGAAGAGTTCCAAGTGCTAGGGGATATCGCTATTATATTGATTATTTGCGAGATCGACGTGTAGATGAAGCAATTAAATATCAATTGCAACAGTTGTTTATTGCCGATGAATCGATGGAACGTAATGAAGTCATTCGTCATGCATGCGAAATTATTTCTCAAATGACAAGTTTAACCTCTGTTGTTCTTGGACCGGATGCTACGATTGAAAAAATGTCTAAGATTCAACTTATCCCTGTCAGCGAAACTAGTTCAGTAGCAGTATTTGTTACGGATTCGGGACATGTTCAACACAAAACTTTCTCAATCCCTGAGGGAGTGTCCATTAAAGAACTGGAAACTTGTGTCGAGATTCTTAATGATCGTTTGATTGGAACACCCATCAGTAGCCTTGTCGAAAAAGTTGCTGCTTTACAGCCGTTGATTGCATCTCAAATCAACCGCCACGAAAAAATCTTTAAAGCATTTTTAGAAGCATTTCTTCGCTTTACTTCGGAGCGGATGGCAGTTTATGGGCGGGCAAATATTCTTGACCAACCTGAATTTGCCAACAATATTAATCGTTTACGCAAGTTAGTCAACCTACTTGAGAACGATAACGTTTGGCGGCAAGTCGATCGTTCCGATCAGGGAGGAATTACCGTTCGCATTGGCGAAGAAAATCAAATTTCTGAGCTTGATGATGTTAGTGTAGTTACAGCGAACTTCCAATTATCCGGTCACCAACAAGGGACTATTGCATTGATTGGACCTACTCGCATGGATTACACTCGTGTCTTAAATGCACTCGAATATTTGCAATTTGAGATTGAGAAGATGTATCACGAAGACGATGTAGAAGAAGAGGGGGAAACATAATGTTGGAAGAAGAAAAAGATGTGAAAGTTGAAATGGATGAAAAGGGTGAATCATCGGACTGTGATGAATCAATACCTCCCGAAGATCATGCCAATTCGCGGAGCTTTCGCAAAAAAAGGAAAGGGAAAGATATGATAGAAAAACACCTTTATGATGAGCTCCAAGATCAGTATGTGAAAGCATTAACGACAGCGGCCCATCACGAAAATCTGCGGAAATATTATCAAGCGGAGTATGAACGGTCTCTAAAATATCGTTCACAAACAGCCTTGGAACTAATGTTGCCTGCCCTGGATGGTTTTCAGATGGCCTTCAAGTTCCCTGCACCTACGAAAGAAGCTGAAAATTATCGCATTGGATTTGAGTTCGTATATAAGTTGTTGATTGATGCACTTGGATCAGAAGGAATGGAACAATTCACGCCAAAGGTGGGCGATCCTTATGATCCCATTAATGAACAAGCCATCGAATCCATTGAGACTGAGGATTCCGCAAAAAATGGAACCATCGCACAAGTTCTTTTGAATGGATATCGACTTAAAGATCGACTCATTCGACCGGCTAGTGTGAAGATTTATACCAAGAAGAAAGAATTACAACCAGAACCAGAAGAATCTCAAGGAAGTAACAATTCGACCTTGGATTCTGCAGCGACCATGAAAAATTAAGGAGGAATGCAAAATGGCAAAGAAAGAAACAATTATTGGTATTGACCTTGGTACAACCAACTCGGTTGTTGCCTATATTCAAGATGATGGGAAATGGAAGGTTATTCCAAATCCAGAAGGAAGAAATACAACCTCTTCCGTCGTAGCTTTTAAACCTAACGGAGAAGAAGTGGTAGGAGATGCTGCAAAGCGTCAAATGATTACAAACCCCGACACTGTAAGTTCTATTAAAAGAAAAATGGGGACCACTGAAAAAGTCCACATTAAAGCTTTAAACAAAGATTTCACTCCACAAGAAATTTCAGCAAAAGTTCTTCAATACATGAAGAAATATGCAGAAGACCATCTTGGGAAAGAAGTAAAAAAAGCAGTTATTACTGTTCCTGCATATTTTAATGACGCTCAACGTCAAGCGACCAAAGATGCTGGAGTAATCGCAGGTCTTGATGTCGTTCGAATTATCAATGAGCCGACTGCTGCCGCCCTTGCTTATGGAATGGAAAATAAGAAAGAGCAAAAAATTCTTGTGTTTGACCTTGGCGGAGGTACCTTTGATGTCTCCATTCTTGAGATTGGTGATGGCACCTTTGAAGTCATTTCGACCGCTGGTGATAACCGGCTAGGTGGGGATGACTGGGATGAAATCGTCATGAAATGGATTGCAGATGATGTACGCAAAATTTATAGCGTCGATATCTCCAACGATAAAATGGCGATGCAACGGTTACGCGATGCTGCTGAAAAAGCAAAGATTGAACTATCAGCAAGTATTGAAACGACCATTATGTTACCTTTCTTATCCATGACTGCAAATGGTCCTGTGAATTACGAAGGAAAGTTATCTCGGGCAAAATTCCAAGAAATGACTCGCCAACTTTTGGAACGTTGTGAAACCCCCGTCCGTCGGGCACTCTCTGATGCAAAAATGACCTCCAATGATATTCATGAAGTCTTACTTGTTGGTGGTTCCACACGCATGCCAGCAGTGGTCGATTTAATTAAGCGTCTCTTGGATAAAGAACCTAATCGTTCCATTAATCCTGATGAAGCTGTTGCCATTGGAGCAGCAGTTCAAGGAGGAGTTATTGCGGGAGATGTTAAAGATGTGTTGTTATTAGATGTTACCCCATTATCGTTAGGGATTGAAACACTTGGTGGAGTTATGACCGTCTTAATTCCTCGAAATACCACCATTCCCACCACCAAATCACAAGTCTTTTCTACAGCGGAAGACAATCAGCCCGCAGTTGACATTGTTGTTTTCCAAGGAGAACGTCCCATGGCACGTGACAATAAGCTGCTTGGAAACTTCCAACTAGACGGTATCAAGCCCGCACGTAGAGGCACACCACGCATTGAAGTCACCTTTAATATTGATGCCAATGGCATTGTAAATGTTAAAGCAAAAGACTTAGATACCAATAAGGAACAATCAGTCACTATTAAAGGCTCATCGGGATTATCTAAAGATGAGATTGAAAGAATGGTTAAAGAAGCTGAAGCAAATCGTGAAGCGGATGAAAAACGTCGTGAAGAAGTTGAACTGAAAAATAAAGCTGAACAATATATTTTGTCCATTGAACGTTCTCTCGAAGAGGGCGGCGAAAAAGTGGATGAAAAACAAAAAGAAGAAGCAACAAAACTACGTGATGAATTGAAGAAAGCAATTGAATCCAATGATATCGAAACTTTAAAAAATAAATTGGATGAATTAGAAAAAATGGCTGCTATGATGCAACAATATGCTCAACAGGCTCAACAAACTGGCAGTTCTACCGATGAGGCCAGTCCAAAAGCCGGTGGAAATGATGATGTTGTGGATGCAGATTTTAAAGAAAAGAATTAATTGGAGTATACCGCGGAGGGAGTTCCCCTCCGCACTCCATTGTCTAGAAAGGGGGTAGGAAAATGGCCAATAAACGCGATTTTTATGAAGTTTTAGGGATCTCAAAAAGTGCGAATAATGATGAAATAAAAAAAGCATATCGCGCTCTGGCAAAAAAATATCACCCTGATATTAATAAGGCTTCCGACGCCGAATCTAAATTTAAAGAGATTCAAGAGGCTTATGAGATTCTTTCTGATGAAAAAAAGCGTCAAGCGTACGATCAATTTGGTCATGCAGGCGTTGATCCACAAGCAAATTCGGGAGGATTTGGTGGGTTTGGCGGATTTGGTGGCGATTTTGGCGGTGTCGATTTAGGGGATATTTTCAATACATTCTTCGGAGGTGGAGCTCGTACTTCTCAACGAAGTACAGGTCCACGACGTGGAGAAGATCGTTTTGTACAAATGAAAATAGATTTTATGGATGCCGTAAACGGGAAAAATACGGACCTCACTCTCACCATGGATGTTGATTGTTCGCATTGCCACGGAACTGGTGGAGAAACTCATTCGGATGTACAAACTTGTTCTCGTTGTGGTGGTAGTGGAACCATTATTCAGCAACAATCCGCAATGTTTGGGACAATTCGCACCCAAACTGCATGCCCTGATTGTGGAGGGACGGGGAAAACCATTCATAATCGCTGTCATGTTTGTGGCGGTGGAGGTACAGAGAAGAAAAAAGTTACAGTAGAAGTTAAAATTCCTGCTGGTATAGCTTCGGGGCAACAACTTCGGGTTTCT
>JBAYCP010000034.1:0-7816 GCA_041668665.1 Bacilli bacterium
CGATTCAAACAGTTTCGCGGGCCGTTCATAAAATTGCGCAAGGAAATTATGAAGTACGGCTGGATAATACGAGGAAAGATGAAATTGGCGATTTGATTAGCGAATTCAATCAAATGACCGAACAACTCCAAAATACAGAGCTACTACGAAAAGATTTTGTCGCTTCCATTTCGCATGAGTTTAAAACACCAATCACGGCCATTCTTGGATTTGCAAATGAGCTGAATACGGAGAATCTTAGTGAAGAAAAGCGAAAAGAAGCATTGCAAATAATCATTCGAGAAAGTGAACGCCTTTCTTCGTTAAGCGCGAATATTTTAATGTTAAATAATTTAGAGAATCCTTACTTTCATAATGAGTTGCATGAAATGGATTTAAGTGAACAAATACGAGAATGCATTGTTTTGTTGCAAAAATCGTGGGAAACGAAGAACATCGAATGGAATGTGGAGATGGAAGAAACGAGTGTCTATGCCAATCCGAATTTATTAAAGCAAGTGTGGATTAATCTATTAAATAACGCAATAAAATTTTCCCCTGAGAATTCAATCATTGATGTCGAATTATCCTTTGTACAAGGGAAAAAGCAAGTTCGAATTACCAATCATCACACCCAAATTGATGAAGCGGCTTTGCCGCACATTTTTGATCGATTTTATAAAGGAGATGTTTCGCGCAGCGAATCTGGGAATGGACTTGGGCTTGCCATCGTTAACAAGATTATCGAAATTCACAAAGGAACTATTCGAGCGTATAACCAAGAAGACGCTGTAACATTTGAAGTTTTATTGGATTAAGGTCGTCGCAATCCTTTGGGATAATGATTTTTTAGTACACCATTGCTTCCTTTCGCCCATCCAAGGGTGTTCCCATCGATACAAACAAGCGTGTATCCTTGCATCGTGGATGCCAAAGGCTCTCCGCGCAAATAGCGAGCAACATCCGCATGAGACGCCTCCAGGTTGATGGTATTTTTTGCTTGATCGGGGTGCATCGCTAAAGCGAGTGCATGTTGGGGGACAAAGTATTTTTCTCGAATTTCCCCCAAATGAATGCCATTGCGTAAAGTTCGTAGTCCTTGAAACAGATCAGGAGGAAGTGCATACGCATAAAGTTGGTCACCTTGTTGAAATAAATCTGTAGCAAGAAAAGGATTTTTCTTGAGCGTTTCATTAGCAAATGTTTGCCAGCGAACATAGGATGCTTGAGAGAATCGACTGCGGCTTGCGTATTGACGCTTTTCTTCGGAATGATTTCCATTTTTTTGTAATAACGCAATAAAATGTCCTTCTCCGGGAAAGTGAATGGGGAGTAGTCGAATGGCTTCAGGCATATGAATTCCTCGATCGCCACCCTGAATGTCAGGCAAAGTTAATAAGTGGCAATCAAATGTCGCAAGCGCTTGAAGAATTTGCTCTTCGTTTTCTTGCTTGGAGAAAGTACAGGTGGAGTAGAGTAATAATCCACCTGGTTTTAACATTTTGAAAGCATCAGCAATTAGATTAGTTTGGAGATTTGCACAGTAGGCCACTTTATCAAGAGACCAATCCGCCTCAGCAAGCGGGTTTTTGCGAAACATTCCTTCTCCTGAACACGGAGCATCTAGGATAATTTTGTCAAACGTTTCGGGAAATTGGATTGCTAAATCTTTACTTTCGACACTCGTTACCACAGTATTAGAGAGTCCAAATCGCTCCACGTTTTCACTCAATGATTGAGCTCTTGCATAGGTGCGATCATTTGCAATGAGTCGCCCTTTTGGACCTAGCCGCGTGGCAACATGGGTCGTCTTTCCTCCTGGGGCAGCACATAAGTCCAATACCCAATCATTTGGTTTGAGGGGGAGTAGTTCTCCCACGGTCATTGCGCTGGGTTCTTGAAGATAATAGAGACCCGCAGCATGATAGGGGTGTTTTCCAAATGCTGGGGAGTGATCATGAAGAAGAAAGCCATTGGATACAATCGGATGGCGTTGATGAAACGGAAAGCGCATCTCCCACCACTCAGTTGTAATTTTGAAGGGGTTGATGCGAAGTGCTTGTTTTGGGGTTTCATTGAGTGATTCAAGGAGTTGCTGTGCAATATCTGGCCCAAAAATGGCTGATAAATGATGGTGATATGACATGTTTTCTTCCTCCCTTGGCTTTTATTATAACATGAGAAGCAGTATAATAAATATGAGGTGTATACGATGAGAATGATAGATTTAATCTTGAAGAAACGTCATCAAGAACGACTCAGTGATGACGAAATCCAATTTATTATTGAAGGTTATACAAAGGGCACGATTCCTGATTACCAAATGAGTGCCTTTTTAATGACGGTAGTTATGAATGGAATGGATGAGCAAGAAACCGCTGCTCTCACACTTGCAATGATGCATAGTGGAGAAGTCGTAGATTTGTCCGCAATTCCTGGAATAAAAGTTGACAAGCATTCCACTGGTGGAGTCGGGGATAAAACATCCCTCGTACTTGGGCCAATGGTCGCTGCTTGTGGGGCAAAAGTTGCAAAAATGTCAGGCCGGGGTCTTGGACATACAGGTGGAACGTTAGATAAGTTGGAATCCATTCCCGGATTTCGCATCCAGCAGGAAGAACAGTCCTTTCAAAAACAGGTACAAGAAATCGGACTTGCCATTATTGGTCAAAGTGAAAATCTTGTTCCTGCTGATAAAAAAATGTATGCCTTAAGAGATGTGACGGGTACCGTTGATTCCGTACCACTGATTGCATCCTCGATCATGTCCAAAAAACTTGCAACAGGTAGCGATGCAATATGTCTGGATGTGAAATTTGGTTCGGGTGCTTTCTTTCATACCATCGAGGATGCTCGTAAATTGGCTCAAGCAATGGTGAAGATTGGTGTTCATACTGGACGTGATACCCGTGCCCTTTTGACCGATATGGATCAGCCTCTTGGATGTGCGATTGGCAATATTCTTGAAGTCAAGGAAGCCATCGCTACTTTACAAGGAAAAGGTCCCAATGATTTATTAGAGCTATGCATGCAAGCAGGATGTATTATGCTAATGCAAGCGAAAATCGTTGAGAATCAAGAAGCTGGTCGTAGGTTGTTAGAATCAAAGCTTCGGGATGGTTCTGCTTTTCGGGCTTTGGTACAAATGGTCGAAGCACAAGGTGGGGAGTCTGTTTATTTGATGCATCCTGAACAATTTCCAGTTGCCAAGTATTCCTTTTCTGTCGTAGCATCGTCGAATGGTTATATTCAAAGCATGGATGCCTTAGAATTAGGTGAATGCGCCATGCGACTTGGTGCTGGGCGGGCTAGAAAAGAAGATCCAATCGATTTTACAGCGGGAATCATCTTGCATAAAAAAATAGGGGATCCGATTAAAGAGAAGGACGTGCTTGCGACAATTTATACGAATATCGAACACGGTGAGTTAGAAATTCCAACGATTAAAAAAGCTTTTCATATCGGAGAAGACCCAATTAATCCACGTCCTATTGTACATGAAATCATCCAAAATGAAGATCAAGGGAGGGCAAAGTAATGGCTCAAAAAGAAACCGTTCGCGAGTTAAGTCTCATTGCATTATTCAGCGCGATTACCTTTGCGGTGACCTTCTTCAATATTCCACTTTTTCCTTCTACCGGTGGGCTTATTCACTTTGGGAATGTGTTCTTGTTTACGGCCGCTTTGTTGTTTGGTCCCAAATATGGGGCTTGGAGCGGAGCCATTGGCATGGGTTTATTTGATGTTTTAGGTGGTTATGCAATTTGGGCACCTTGTACTATTCTTGTTCGTTACTTTATGGGACTCGTTGTAGGGCGTCTAGGCTATCAAACAGCCTCGACTTCTCGTCAGTTTCTCGCAATGGTTGCGGGGGGTATCATCTGCATCATCGGTTATTATGTATATGAAGGCATCTTTATTTCCAATTTTATTGTTGCTCTGAGTTCAGCCCTTGGAGATTTAATTTCTATTACGGCAGCCATCATTATTACGTTTTTGCTTCTCCCATTGGTTAAACGATTACGGGAGTTTGTCGAACACCGGTTTAAAATATAGAAAACAAGAGGGTAATCATTCACCCTCTTGTTTTTTTAAGTCACGCAGGTTTGCGGTTCGTGGATGGTGCTTGAGGCGTTTATGTTGCTCCAATAAAGCTCGTTCGTAAGAACCGGTAGAGTTGCCTTGATAAAAGGAGAGATCCTTTACTGCTTCGGGCAGATACTGAATCTTTTCCCATAAATCAGGACGATCATAAGGATAGGAATCCTCTTCACTAAGGTTATGAGGGGTTAATCGCAAATAACGTGGCACTGGATAGACATTTTCTTCGATGTGCTCCATCGCTTTTGCAATGGCTTCACAAGCACTTTTTGACTTTGGAGACAATGCCAAATCACACACTGCAAATCCTAAAGGAATTGTTGCTTCGGGGAAACCGACGATTTTGGCGGTCTGAATAGCATTGTAGGTTCGCTGGACCGCTTGGGGGTTGGCAAGTCCGATGTCTTCGTAGGCCGTTACCAATAGACGTCGCTCGATGGAGTCAAGATCATTGGCAGCAATTAATCGCGCCAAATAATATAAAGCTGCATCCACATCACTTCCTCGAATCGATTTCTGCAAGGCACTAACAGCATCATAATGTCCGTCATCATTGCGATCAAGCAAATGCTGAGGAATTCGAGTGTTTTGCCGAACAGTTTCAATGGAAATATGTTTTTTCTCACTTGCTAATGCACATACTTCAAGCTGATTAAGCGCAAAGCGAATATCCCCACCACACGACTTTGCAATAGCCTCTAGTGCTAAATCTTCTGCGGTAAAGAGGTTTTGAAGGCCGTTAGGGTGATGCAAAGCACGGACAAGCGCCTCATGAATATCTTGGGCTTCAAGGGGAACAAACTCAATCAAATGACAACGAGAGCGAATGGCTGGATTAATGGAGTGATAAGGGTTCGCGGTTGTTGTCCCAATGAGAGTGAATAAACCACTTTCAACATGGGGAAGAAAGAAATCCTGTTTATCTTTGTTTAACCGATGGACTTCATCCATGATAATCACGAGGTGACCATACATTTTAGCCTCTTCCAACAGTGTTTCCATTTCTTTTTTGTTGGTCGTTGTGGCATTGGTTAAGCGGAATTGGGCACTGGATATACCAGCTAGCAGAGTAGCGACTGTCGTTTTACCACAACCCGGTGGGCCGAACAAGATTAAAGAAAATAATGTTTTTTGGTCATACAAGCGTCTCAAAATACCATTTGTACCAAGAATACGCTTTTGACCTACTACATCATCCAGTGACTCTGGTCGCATACGGTAAGCTAAAGGTTGAAGAATCATCAAAATCCTCCTTTACATAAGTGGAGCAATCACTCGTAAGAATGATTGGAGTAGTCGTTTCCATAGAGCGGTCGAACGAAGCATTGATTCTGTCACAAGTTCACAATCATCAAACAATTGAATGATATCATTTTTTACATCATATACAACGGGAGAGTGGTAGAAAATACAGCCACATTCAAAGTGTAAATAAAGACTTCGATAATCCAGATTAATGGTTCCGACAGAGGCAACCTCATCATCACTGACAAACATTTTTGCGTGGACAAATCCTGGTTTATATTGATATATTTTGACGCCATTTCGAATCAAAATTGAATAATAAGATTGAGTAAGGTAAAAAACCATTTTTTTGTCTGGAATACCAGGAGTGACAATGCGAACATCCACACCACTGGAAGCTGCAAGACTTAAAGCAGTAATCAATTCATTATCAAGGATAAGGTAGGGAGTTGTAATGTATAGATATCGGTTTGCCTGATTAATCATATTGAGATAGGTATATTCTGCTACGTTTTTTTCGTCTAAGGGGTCATCGGCATAAGGTTGGACCAATTCACCTTTTTTAGCAGCCACCGCTGTACTGGTTGGTAAATATACCATAAAATCGTTTGGTTCGGAGCGATTGGCAAAATGCCACATTTCCAGGAACATCAGTGTAAAGCTACGAACTCCAGCCCCCTTGATCATCACGCCAGTATCTTTCCAATGGCCAAAGCGTAATTCTTCATTGATGTATTCGTCGGCAAGATTGATGCCTCCGGTAAACGCAACTTTTCCATCGATTACACAGATTTTACGATGATCCCGGTTGTTGATAAAAACACTCATCCGTAAGCGCAAAGGGTTGAAGACAACGGTGCGAATGCCCAACTGGTTCATTTGAATCCAATAGTCTTTTGGTAAAGTAAATAAGCAACCAATGTCATCATAAATAAGACGAACTTCAACATTTTCGCGAACTTTTTCGCGAAGAATCGCTAAAATATCATTCCACATGATTCCCTCACGGATAATGAAATATTCAAGAAAAATAAATTTCTTGGCTTTTTTCAATTCTTGAAGGAGTGCTTCAAAGTAGCGTTCGCCGGTGGGAAAATAAGTGGAAATTGTATCCGCGTAAACGGGTTGAGAGGCAGCTCTCGTAATGTATTGAGACTGGCGAAAAAGGTGAGGGTACTCATGGGTCAAAGAACTTGCAAGTTCATCGTTGGATAAGGCAAATCGTTTGCTTGTTAGACGAATTCGTTCGTATTCACGGAGCATTTTTTTATCCAAACGCTGAACACCAATGACAAAATAAAGGACGCCCCCAAAAATGGGAATTGCGAGTATAACAACTACCCATGTGAGTTTATACATAGGATTGGTGTCTGAGCGAAACAAATAAGCTACGAACAAGAGATTGACCACATACAACAAAAAATAAATGGGTATTGATAATTCGGTGATGGTAAAAACCAAATAGAAAAGAAGTCCAAATTGGGAAAGGACTAAAAATGAAAATAAAAAAGCACGAGAGAACAATAATTTAGAGAGGCGTTTTACAAAACGCGTGATGAAGTGGAACATGATCGAACTCCGTTTCTTTCACTATTCATCATAATGAAGAACGTAGGAATAGTCAATCAACCATGGTCGACACATGAATTATTATCTTATATAATATATAGGACTCCTGGCGATGATTATCGCAGTTGATGGAAAGGGTGATTGTTATGAGAATAGTCGTTCAACGAGTAACCCACGCTTCAGTGAAGGTCCAAGAGCAAATTATCGGAGAGATTCAACAAGGATTTCTCGCTCTTGTTGGATTTCAAAATCAAGACAACGAACTTATTCTTCAAAAAATGGCTGAGAAAGTTGTTCATTTACGTGTATTTGAGGATGAACAAGGGAAAATGAATCGCGCACTTCTGCAACTACAAAAGCCCTCAATTTTAGTGGTTCCACAATTTACTCTTTATGCGGATCCAAGTACTGGGAGACGCCCAAGTTTTACTCAGGCAGCATCGCCGATGATTGCGGCACCATTTTTCCAGCATTTTTGTAACATCTTGCATGAGTATCAAGTACATGTACAAACAGGAGAATTCGGGGCTGATATGCAAGTAAACCTTACCAACGATGGTCCTGTTACGATTTTACTTGATAGCGATAATCTTTTTAAAACTGTCAACCAAAAATGACTAACAGCACTCGATAAAAAAGCCGAAAAAACAAGCACATTTGTCTTGACTTTAAATACGTTTCATAGTATTATATTAAATGCGCCGTCCCCGTGACACACACAAAATATTAGCGCTCGGAAAGATTAAAAAAACAGTATGTTTTTGCTTGACATCTTTCGGACTCAATGTTAATATGTGTAAGCGCTCAAGAGAGCGGCGGTTGATTTTTGAAAACTAAACAGAATACAGACGTCAATTCATTAAAGAAGAAGAGCGGGAACAAACGGAAAAGAACGAAATGAAACGGACAGCAGTCCGATAAC
>JBAYCP010000035.1:0-7772 GCA_041668665.1 Bacilli bacterium
ATAAGGAGAACAGGGCATGGATTTAAATGATTGTCTTGACCTTGAGTTATTCGATTTAAGCCATTTCACGACACGTCGCTTACATCCTTTGGGTTATGAGTTTTCAGATAGCATTCAACAGGATAAGTATTATCACAATTTTTTGCTTATTCAATCACCTACGACATCCCATCAACCGCTGCTTCAATATTATGATACCCATGTTTCGGCAGGCTTTGTGGTGTATCGTGTTGAAGAAACCGCGGGAGAGGTGGATGTTTCTTTTTTGCCTACCCCTCCTCAAATTGAATATAATGGGTATTATACTGCATCGATCAACCATCTTAATATCTCGACAAAGTTACTGGTTCCATCCATCGAGATTGTTCGAGTGAACAAATCCTTGCATGCACCGTTCTACGATATGTTGTATGAAAGCAATCGTGAATATGGAGAGCAATTTGCCCGTCAATCGGCCAATCGAATCATTCCTTTATTAGTGGACCATCAATTTTTTCATTACTATGTGGCCAAAGACGGAGAGAAACTAGTCGCCATGATTCGCGTTTATTATCATCAGAATCGTGCCGGTATTGATGATTTCTATGTCCTACCCACTTACCGAACAAAGGGGATTGGCAGTTTCCTCTTTCATTTTGTTATGAACGAGTTGCAACAAAAGGGAATTCAAGAGGTTGCCTTAGTTGCCGATGAAGAGGATACTCCCAAGGAAATGTATCAACGATTTGGTTTTCAACGTGTAGGGCAATTCCAAATGATGATATGGAAAGCAAAAGTCGAACAAGATGATTATCAATGAAGGAAGGAGAAATTGAATGTTCGAATATAATGAAGCAGAAAAAGAGCAAGCATTGACAACCTATTTTTCTTCAGTAAGTCCTTTAGTATTAATGCTTATGCCAGCCAAAGAGAAGCGGAAGTATCTTGTTTTATTATGGATTGCTGAAACCTTTCAAAAGGGATATCGCTATCGCGAAGCAGAGATTAATCAGCGTTTAGAAGCCATTCATTCGGACTATGTTACGTTACGTCGATTGCTGGTTGATTTTGGTATGTTAGGACGAGCGAAGGATGGCTCTTCTTATTGGCGTATTGAGAGTAAAGCATCTTAAGGAGGGATTGTCCATGAAACCTTGGACCTTGCTAGACGCACCTTCTATGACTGGAAAACATGTTTTGATTACTGGTGGAAATAGTGGACTTGGTTTCGAGACCGCTCGAATGCTTGTGTCGTTAGGGGCAAATGTTGTTCTTGCATGTCGCAATTTGCAAAAAGCCCAACAAGCTATTGAGCAGTTACGCTTGGAATATCCAAAACATACGATTGATTATGTCTTGCTGGACTTATCCAAACTTCAATCAGTAAGAACAATGGCAGAAATTGTGAATTCCTGGGGGACGCCCTTGGACCTTCTACTCAACAATGCAGGTGTTCTTGCAGGACCTTTTCAACGAACAGAAGATGGATTTGAACGTCAAATCGGAACCAATCATTTTGGTCATTTTGCTTTAACGGGGCTATTGTTTCCTGCCCTTTCACGCAGCAAGTCCCCTCGAGTAGTAACAGTCAGCAGTCTTGCACATACAATGGCTCATCTTTCCATCAACGAGCTATTATGTTCCGATTCTCCTCGTCATTATGTTCCTCGTTGGGCGTATTATCGATCCAAACTTGCCAATCTTTTGTTCACTTATGAACTTGCTCGTTTGAGCGAAGCACACGATGCCTCTTTGAAATCAATTGGTGTCCATCCTGGCATCGCGCGAACCAATTTATTTTCACAAGAAAGCAAGAAGCCCATTACCCCTTGGCACTATCGAATTCTTCCGATGCACTCTGCAAGGGAAGGAGCCCTTTCGCTGGTGAGGGCGTGTGTGGATGAAGACGCAAAGAATGGTGATTACTATGGTCCTTCCGGTTGGTTGGGGATTCGCGGAGCGCCCAAGAAAGTCAAAAGCTCTCCTCGGAGCCATGACCCCATACTTGCTAAAGATTTATGGTCATGCTCACAGCAATTGACTCAAGTAATATATCAGTGGGAACTATTGGACAAGGAGGGGCATCAATGAACACCTTTGTAATCCTATTGAAGTCCACTGGGAAAAAACTAACAAAAGCGTTGATTCTACGCCATATCAACCATCTTCGTCACTTGGATGATACCAATCGTTATCTTCTTGGCGGGCCTTTTATTGAAAGTGGAAATGGAATGATCGTAATTGTCGCCGATAACAAGGAAGAGGCTAATCAAATTGCCAAGTCGGATCCTTTTGTTCAAGAGGGAGTGCGCACATACGAAATCTTTCAACTGGAGCTTGCTAACCGTTCCAATCAGTACTTATTGGATGACGAATCGTGACGTTTTAAAGCATCTTAGAAGCTACTTAACGTGAAAATAGACTTTTTTTATGGTAGAATAGAAACGCAGTCTTTTAAGGAGGAACGAAAAATGGAACAAAAGCTCAAGAATACACTCATTGGAAGTTGGCGTTTACTGGATTATACTTTGTCATTACCGGATGGCACAATTACTTATCCCCTTGGGAAAGATGCTACAGGATTTTTAATGTATACCTCCGATGGATACATGTCTGCACAACTCATGGCTCAAGGACGCCCCGCTTATAAATCAGGGGATGCTTTGAATGGATCCATCGATGAAATGTCCAAAGCAGCTAACGGTTACATGGCGTATGCAGGAAAGTTTGAAGTTGATGAAGATCAAAGTATTGTCATTCATCACATGGAAGTTAGTATGAATCCTACTTGGCTGGGCCAAGCGCAAAAACGTTTTGTAAAGCTTGAAGGAAATCGCATTACCATCACTACCAGTATTAATACTGCTGTCCTAATTTGGGAACGCTGCCCTGATTTGATTCATCACGACTAAGTAAAACCCCAATGGGGTTTTTTCTTTATGAAAAGCTTGTGCTATACTATTAAAAAAAAGCAATTCGCAAAAGGGAGTGAAGCGTATGATGCGGTATAAAGATATTTCTCAACACTGTTTATCCAAACCTTATGTGACCGAGGACTATAAAGAGGAATGGGATGCTTGGCGGTATCGCATTGGAGAAAAAATGTTTGCCATGATTGGCCAAGACAAAGAAAAAAGAAATATCCTTAGTCTCAAACTTCATCCACAACAAGGGCAGCGATTGCGTGAACTCTATCAGTCCATTCGTCCAGGATATTATCTGAATAAACTTCATTGGAACTCCATTGACCTTCATGGAGATGTCCCCATGGAGTTCCTCTATGATTTGATTGATGAATCCTATGATCGAGTATTGAAATCAATGACTCAAAAACAACAAATGGAATTGGAAGGAAAAGCATATGAAGATTGAGACCTTGCGTTTGACGATACGCCCCCTTGAAATACAAGACTTGCATGCATTGCATCAATTGCAGCATGAAGAAAGTGTTTTAGCATACAATGTCATGAACCCTCCATCATTGGATGAGATGATAGAATGGTTTGAAAAACGGTCCAACGCAGAAAAAGATTTGGCTATTATCGAGAATGCTACCCAACAACTGATTGGGATGATTCATCTTGAAGAGGACGATTTACGCTATCACGCCAACAGCAAGTGTATTTCATACTACCTTTCCTCCGACAAAGAGCATCGAGGATATATGACAGAGGCGTTACAAAGCGTATTAAAAGAGTGTTTTTATCAACGTAAGATTTCACTCCTCTCAGCACGTGTCTTTGTCCCTAATACTCGTTCCAATGAACTCATGGGACGGTTAGGGTTTGTATTGGAAGGTACGCTGAAAGATGCAGTAAGAGGTTATACAGGCGTCATCTTTGATGATAATCTTTATCGGATGACGAAAGATGATTTTGAAAGAATTTATTTGGATCAAAAATAATTATCTCCATTAAAGAAGGCTTACAAACAAAGCCTTTTTTTAAATGGAAAGATTGAATGGATGCATGAAGAAGAAAAAGAAGGTTGCAAGGGAAGAGAAGTATGGTATCATAGAAACGTCATTAAAGTCATATAATGCTCTAATAGGGTGAGCAGTCTCTACATTCCACCGTAAATGGAATACTATGACAAACTATTCCTTAATTGGTTTGTCAAACATGAACTTAATGACGGCAAAACAATTATAGGAATGGAGGAAAATATAATATGTTTGCACGATTATCTAGTTTCTTAGATAAGACTTTTTCGATTTCAAAAAAAGGGGGAAAAGTAAGCATCGAGATCATTGCCGGCCTTACAACGTTCATGACGATGGCCTATGTTCTTGCGGTGCAACCGGGGGCCATTGTGGGCTTTGGAAGCGCAGGATATACGGATGTCAATGGTGTTTACATCTCTGCGCAAGCGATTATGATTATGTGTGCAATTGTCAGTGGATTAATTACACTTGGCATGGCGTTCTATGCAAATTTGCCCTTTGCTCTTTCAACTGGTATGGGATCTAACTTTTTATTTGGAGCCCTGATTCATTCTCAGACAATTTCTTTTGGAGGTGCGATGGCCATAACATTAACCTCTGGTATCATTTTTATCATCTTAACAATGGTAGGTGTTCGTGATTTAATTGTTCGTATGATTCCCAAAAATATCAAAATAGGGATTGGCACAGCGATTGGATTCTTTATTGCGTATCTTGGCTTTAATAATTCAGGCATTGGGTCATTTGCCAATGGAATTGGGATGGGGGATTATTCTAACCCTGCAGTTTTGTTAGCGATTGGAGGACTATTCCTTATTTCTGCGCTTGAAGCTTACAAAGTTAAAGGTGGTATTTTAATCGGAATCCTTGTTACGACAGTGGCAGGCTTATTTGTAACACAAGGTGGAGTTCCCATCACAAATATCACTCATATTTTCTCTGTGCCGCAGTTTCAAGATGTGCAGAATGTTATCTTTCAATTTGATTTCGCTGCAATTTTATCTTGGAGTGCAGTTCCTTTAATCTTTATAACTTTTTGTGGAGATTTTTTCTCCACATTAGGGACCGTTTTAGGAGTTGCAAAAAAGGCCAATATGCTTGATGAAGACGGCAATTTACCCGGCATTGAGAAGCCATTTTTAGTCGATGCAATCGGTACTGCCGTTGGCGCATGCACTGGATGTACAACGATTACGACGTTTGTCGAATCATCTGCGGGAGTCGAAGCAGGCGGACGGACTGGCTTAACAGCATTGACAGTTTCAATTTTATTTTTCTTAACTATTTTCTTCGCCCCTTTATTTACGGCGATTCCCAATGCTGCAACCGGTCCTGCACTGATTTACATTGGGTTTCTTTTGATTAAAGGATTTAAAGACATTGATTTTAGTGATTTCACCGAATGTTTCGCCCCCTTTGTCATGTTGATGTTCGTGGCGTTTGGTGGCGGAATTGCGGTTGGGATCTCCATGGGGATTTTATCTTATATCTTTATTAAAGTAGTGACCAGACGATTTAAGGATGTTCATCCTGGAATGTATGTGCTTGCCATACCTTTAATTTTATACTTTGTAATGAGTGCAATGTAAAAGAATGCAGGTGGTAACGAAAAAGGAGGCGTTTGGATGTATCGTTTAGAACCTAAAGACCAAAGAGCTTTGCTTAAGGTTGCTCTTGGACTTGAACCAGCTGATTGGATTCTTGCGAATGTTCAATTAGTTAATGTTTTAACAGGTGAAATTTATCCCGCTGATATATATGTTTCACAGGGGTTTATTGCCCACATCGAGTCGACCCATATCGGTCAGTATGGTGAGGCTCGAAAGGTTATTGATGGTCAAGGAAGATATCTTATTCCCGGATTGATTGATGCCCATGTCCATATTGAGAGTTCAATGTTAACTCCTCGTCATTTTGCGGAAACTGTCCTGGTTCATGGAACTAATATGGTTATAACGGATCCTCATGAAATTGCTAATGTATTTGGAGTTCGAGGAGTTCGATACATGCATGAGGCAAGTGAACATTTACCCATGAGACAGTTAATTAATATTCCTTCTTGTGTTCCAGCTGTGCCTGGATTGGAAGAAAGTGGTGCAGATTTTACTCATCGTGAAATTGCTTCGCTCCTTGATTTATCACGAATCATCGGTTTGGCAGAAGTGATGGATTATCTTGCGGTTATTCACGGTGAAGATCGAATGATGCAAATCTTGAATACCGCTAAAGCTGCGGGTCTATATTTACAAGGACATGCGCCGTTTTTGACGGGGCGGATGCTTTCTGCCTATCTTATCGGGGGACCAAACACATGTCACGAGTCTCGTTTGCCCTCGGAGTTTTTAGAAAAGATGCGATTAGGAATGTATGTGGATGCAAGAGAATCCTCAATTGCCAAAAATGTTTCGGCAGCCATTGAAGGGACCAGAAACGTTCGATTCTTTGATCAATTCTGCTTGTGTACAGACGATCGAGAGCCGGATGATTTGATTGAAATTGGTCATATGAATGAAGTAGTTCGAGCTGCAATCCGTGCAGGAATGGACCCCATTCTTGCAATTAAAGCAGCGACAATTAACACAGCAAGAGAAGCGAGGTTGGATCGGCTTGGTGCTATCGCACCAGGATATGTAGCAGACTTTTTGATTGTAGATAATCTGGAAGAGCTTTGCCCACTAGCCGTATATTTCGAGGGAAATCTTGTTGCAGAAAATGGAAGGTTGATCTCTCCCATTACCGAGATTACCTTTCCTATTGAGCAAGAGAATTCTGTTCATCTTCCTCCTTTAAATATGGAATCGATGACTTTTTATGCTCCTATCTCATCCGGTACAATTCCCGTTACAGTTATGACATACCAAGATTATGGATTATCAAGTACAGATGCCGTAATTGAAGATTTACCGGTGAAAAATGGCATTTTAGATCTCTCCCATGATCCGGACTTAAAGTATGTTGCTGTTATTAACCGCCATGGATCATCACGAGTTGGTTTGGGGGTTGTGCGGCGATTTGGTACAGTCCAAGGAGCAGTAGCCTCCACAGTATCGCACGATTCCCACAATCTTACAGTTGTCTATGATCGACCGGAACAAGGATATCTTGCAGCGGTCGAACTTGCCAAACAAGGTGGGGGAATGATTGCAGTCAATGACAATCAAGTGAAAGCCAGCTTGCCTTTATCGTTAGCTGGATTGATGTCGGTAAAAAAGGCAGCGATGGTTGCAAATGAAGCTAGTGAGATGAAAAGGGCTTTAAAAGACCTCGGTTTGACTCAGATGGACAATCCCTTATTAAGGATTGTTACACTTGCGTTACCCGTTATTCCTAATTGTAAGATGTCGGACTATGGGATTATTGATGTAAATATGAAAACGATTTTACCATTGTATCCCAAAAACTAATCATATCAATAAAGCAGAGATTAGAAACCCGCTGTAAGGCGGGTTTTGTATGCAATGCATATAGTTTGAAATTCAAATTAAAAAAGATTACGCTAGAGCTAGGAGGCGACGTATATGGAATCAGAAAAGCCTAATACCTATGAAAAAATTATTCGATATTATCCTCGCTCTATGGGAATGCTTTTGGTTTTTTCTATTTTGCTTCTTCTCCTTTCTCTCGTATTCATAAAAGTAATGGGCCCTGCGCCGACCAGCTTAATCCTTTTTACGACCTACTATTTGTATGCCCATATTGTTTGTTTCGGATTCGGTATAGTGTTGCTCTTGCAATGGCTTCTTAGCCCATCGTTGAGACAAACTGGTATTCGTGTGAGGGGAGTCTTATTGGGAACTATCCTATCTCCTGTTTCCGCAGTTGTTGCTTATACGGCGGTTTTCTTGTTCGC
>JBAYCP010000036.1:0-7641 GCA_041668665.1 Bacilli bacterium
GCGGAGATACTTGTCGCTCATACTGCAAATAATGCAGAAATTCTTGTAGTTGTTCGTTCATCCTAACGCCTCTTTTTGCCAGGAAGCAAGCGCCGCCAACGAACGTTCAGCAACGGCTTGTTTGTCTTGAGTCGGTGGCAACGCCAACCCAAAATTCGCATTCATGGGCTGGTAACGTGCGGGACTAGCATGGGCAACATAATGAAGCAGGGCCCCAAGCATGGTCGTTCGTGGTAAGGGCAACGAGGGTAAATCGAAACAATAACGATGCACCGCCATCGCTGCAGCAATACCACTTGCGGCCGACTCCACATATCCTTCGACTCCAATCATTTGCCCAGCAAACCATCGAGGAGTTCCTTGTTTGAGTTGCAAAGTAGCATCCAGCAAACGTGGACCATTCAAATAGGTATTACGGTGCATGACGCCATAACGCAGAAAGCGGGCATGTTCAAGACCGGGAATCATGCGAAACACTCGCTCTTGTTCCCCAAATTTTAAGTTGGTCTGAAACCCCACCATGTTATAGACCGATTGGGCAACATCATCTTGGCGAAGTTGAACCACCGCATAAGGCCGTTCTCCGTTGGACATTTCCAGTCCGACGGGTTTCATGGGTCCGAAGGTTAAGGTTTGGGGACCTCGGCTCGCCAACACTTCAATGGGCATACACCCCTCAAAATATTGTTCGCGTTCAAATGCATGCAAGGGAGCACGATCGGCCCGTCGCAAGGCCTGATAAAACGCAAAAAACTCGGCTTGAGTCATGGGGCAATTCCAATAATCATCGCCCCCTGCTTTGTCATAGCGGGATTTGGCATACACCTTCGTCCGATCAATGCTGTCCGCTGCCAGCAATGGCGCGGCAGCATCATAAAAATAAAGGGATTCTCCTCCTAGATAAGTTTGTAAAAAGGACGCAAACGTTGGGGATGTTAAAGGGCCACTTGCCACAATGATGGGACCTTCCATGCCCTCCAAGGACATGACTTCTTCTTCCACCACTTCAATGAGGGGATGCGCACGAATCTTCGCAGTAATCCATGAGGAAAAGAGTTGGCGATCCACCGCCAATGCTTGACCTGCGGGGACAGCCGCTTGAGCAGCACTCGCCATGGTCAGACTCCCCAATTGCCGCATTTCTGCCTTGAGCAGCCCTGCTGCATTGGTAAGGGCTTCGCTTTTTAAAGAATTGGAACAAACGAGTTCAGCAAAATCCCCACTATGATGGGCAGGGGAAGCTACATGGGGTCGCATTTCAAACAAGCGAACAGGATGGCCGTGTTCGGCAAGCCACCATGCAGCTTCACTACCAGCAAGACCCGCACCAATAATTGTTACAGACGGTAAAGGATTCATCAATGGTTCCTCACTTGGATGTTGCAGCTTTTTTTCGAGCTGCATGTTGTTCGATGGCATAAATGGAGATGGCGGCACTCATGGCTTCGGCATGCACCATGCCCAAAGCATGCAATAAGGTGCCCCCCTCTTTTGTCCGAGCGTAATGTTCAATCCGGTCCAAAAAGTCAATGGTCCGCCGTCTCTTATCCATCGTTAGGAGACGATCAAAGTTGGGATCGACTTCCCGATCATGGAGTTGTTCCATGCTGCGGAATTCTTTCACGCTCCTTAAGAGCGCACGACGGTATTGATGGGCGGTATAAAGCGTCAAGTCATCCAACTCAAAAATGCGCCCCGCAATTTCCAAACTACGCACCAAGTCGCGTTTGGCCGTTGTGGGATTATGCTTTTGAGGTTGATGACCAAATAAACGGCGTTTCGACAGTTGCCGAATGGTATCAAAGAAGGCTAAGGGATGCCCTGCTAAGATGGTTTGAACCATCCGATGATGGTCCCGTCGAATGGACTCAATCAATTTATTCAACTCTTGAGGACGGAAGGTAAAATGACCTCCCACCAGTTTGCTAAATCGTTTCATAGTATCGAAATAACCAACGATTTGATTCCGGCGGGCGAGATTCTTATCGAACATCAAAAAGGAGCCCAAATCACGGCTGGGTTCAATGAATATGATGTTTAGTTTCGAATTTTTGATTTTTTGGATACGGCCGACGGCTTTTAAGTTTACCGCCAAAATGTGGGTCGCCCCCATCTCGGCGGCGAGGTTGATGGGCATGTTGTCATGAAAGCCTCCATCGATGTATTTTCTTCCTTCAATTTCTTTGGGACGAAACAAGGGATAAACCGTGGCAGAAGCCATTAGGTAGTCGACCAACTGTCCTTGTGGAATCTCCTCAATCGTAACAGGGACCGGTTGTAGCAAGGGTAAACGAACCGTCACCAAACCATAACGAATGGGGGAAGAACGAATCGCCGCTTCATCCACATGATCCCGTAACATATGTTCCAACGGTGAGGTATCTGCCCCACCCGTAAAGGCATCTTTTAAAAACATCCGAAACACGACGGCAGGATCTTTCTCTTCGGTCTTCACTACTTGGGAAGGATCAAGATTCAGCCATAATTGTTCGGCAACTTCATATTGTTGCTGAGCGACCAAGGCACCATTAAGGGCACCAATGGAGGTGCCAGTAACGATGTCGATGGGCAGTTTCAATTCTCGAATCGCTTTCCAAACACCGAGCTCATACGCTCCTCGCGATCCTCCTCCTGATAATACCAATGCATATCGTGCCATCTTGACCCCTCCTTTTTCTATTATTATAGCATAGGGTCAGCAAAAAAAAGAGCCCTATTGGGACTCTTCCTTTGCTTTCTTAGTGGCCTTTTTTAGCCGTTCGGTATAATCACAATCCGGGTAGCGATCACAGCCCAAGAAGTTGCCATAGCGACTCCGGCGAATGACCAATTTCCCTTGGTTGCAACGAGGACAGGTTTTGGCATTTTCGGGCGTTGGATCAACCTTAGGTTTGATATAGGCACACTCCGGATACCCCGAGCATGCGGCAAACTTCCCAAATTTCCCATAGCGGTACACCAATGGTTTGCCGCATTGAGGACAAGATTCGCCGGTCTCCAAAGGACCAACTTTTTCCATGTGTGTACTGGCATGTTCCACATCTTTTTCAAACTGTTGATAGAACGATTGGAGCAGTTCCAATTTTTGTAACTTTCCTTCCGCAATTTGATCGAGTTGTAACTCCATTTCGGCGGTATACTTGGCATCCACCAGCTCGGCAAAGTAGGCTTCTAGTTTTTCGGTAGTCAGCATTCCTTGTTCGGTCGGTTTCATCCGACCTTTGATGGTTTCCACATAATGGCGAGTTTTTAAGGTGTCCACGGTAGCCACATAGGTGCTGGGGCGACCAATACCGGCTGCTTCCATGGCTTTTACCAACTCCCCTTCGGTCAAACGATAAGGAGGTTTTGTTTGCTTGGCTTCGACAATCAAATCTTGAATGGCCACGCTTTGGCCTTCTTGAATGATTAAAGAAGGTTCGCTTTCCAGCTTCTCATAAACGCCATAGACTTTGGAATATCCATCCACAAGCATTTCCTTGGTCGTGATTTCAAATTCTAAATCGTTTTGCTCCAAGACAGCAAGTGTTTCTTTCATCACACGAGGTTTCATCATAGACGCTAAGGTGCGGGCATAAATCAATTCATAAAGTTTGGTTTGATCCGCACTTAAGTATTTTTTCAATGACTTGGGAGTTAAGGTCACATCGACGGGGCGAATCGCTTCGTGGGCATCTTGAACTTTATCGCTTTCTTTTTGACGATAGGCGGTACCGACATAGTCTTCTCCATGATCGGAGCGAATTTGTTCTTTGGCCTGGTTGATAAACATAGGGCTCAAACGAATCGAGTCCGTCCGCATATAGGTAATCAACCCCTGGGCTTTTTTCTCAAGTTCGACCCCTTCATACAATTCTTGAGCAATCTTCATGGTCTTCTTAATCGAGAAGCCAAATTTATAATAGGCTTCTTGTTGCAACGTCGAGGTGGTAAAGGGAGGACGTGCATAATGAGGTTTTTCTTCGATTTGAACCTTGGTTACTAGCGCCCGATCTTGTAAAGAAGCAGCGACAGCATCCACTTGTTCTTGGGTAAGTTTGCTGGCATCTTCACCCGCAATCCGCACCAAAGGAGCTTTGATTTCAGGAGTTAGACTTGCCACCAAGGCCGTGGCGGTAAAATACTCTTGCACAACAAAGGCTTGGATCTCCCGCTCCCGATCCACTAAGATCTTGAGCGCAGCGGATTGGACTCTCCCTGCCGATTGCGAGCGAATCTTGTCGCGCAACAAGTTGGAGAGACGGAAGCCGATGATTCGATCCAACAAGCGACGTGCTTCTTGGGAATAAACCAAGGGCATATCCAAGGTTGCAGGATGCTCCAAGGCATCACGAATGCCATAAGGAGTAATTTCATGGAACGAAAGACGTTTGGTGGTTTGTAAATCAAGTCCTAAGGCATCGGCCAAATGCCAAGAGATGGCTTCCCCTTCACGGTCGGGGTCCGTCGCCAGCAAAACTTCTTCGGCATCCGCCGCATATTTTTTTAAAGTGGCAAGGAGTTTCTCCCGACGCGGGGAAACTTCATATTGGGGCGTAAAGTCATGTTCCAAATCAATTCCAAGGTTATGTTCCCCGGTTTTCGCAAGGTCCCGAACATGACCAAAAGAAGCAAAGACACGATAATCTTTCCCAAGATATCGGCCAATGGTTTTACGTTTGGTTGGTGATTCCACGATCACTAATTTCATGGGTGGCCCCCCTTTCCAATAGGTCGCTCTCTATTATTGTGTGTTTTGATAGGCTTGTCAATCGTTTTGTATCGAGGAAGTCTCCATGTCATTTATGACATTCTTTTGCATCCCATACTCCTCGTAGACATCTTGGGCACTCACCAACAGTTTGGCGCCTTGTTGAATCAGTTGGTTGCAGGCGCTCTCCATATACACCCGTTCAGGGACACAAAAAATTTCTTTGCCTTGGTTGAGAGCATGGCGTACGGTGGTCAAGGTGCCCGAGCGTGAGCGTGCTTCCACAATCACCACCCCCTTCCCTAATGCAGCAACCAAGCGATTGCGAAAAGGGAAATGCTCTTTTTGGGCTGGGGTGGTGGTAGGATACTCACTAAGAATCAAACCTTGGGTGCTGATTTGCTCGTACAAGAGAGCATTTTCTGGAGGATAAATCGTATCAATCCCACCGCCGATGACGGCGATGGTTGGGATCTCATGATCGAGACAGGTAGCATGTGCAATCGCATCAATTCCTTTGGCAAGTCCACTCACAATCCCCCATCCATGGGTGCCAAAATCCTCGACTAGCTTTCTCGCAGTGCGTTCCCCATACATGGTGGCACGTCGCGAGCCTACGACCGCAATCATGGGTTCATGGCGTAACAACTCGAGGTTCCCTTTATAATACAGTACAAATGGGGGACATTCGATATGACGAAACGCTTGGGGATACTCGGGAGATAACAGGGTGATGAATTGTCCCTTGGCGGCCGCTTTGATGGCGGGCATCTTCGACCAATCCACAGGTTCTTTACGATCGATGCTTTGATAAATGCGATTCCAATCTCCGTGATGGAGAAACGAATAATAAAGTAATATGTCTTGCATGCGATTCGCCTCCTCATGGATAAATAGTAAAAAAAGGGACTGATCCCTTTTTTATTCGTTCAATTCTTGCCATTGCATTTGCATGGCGGCCTTCACTGGAGCAAAACTACGTCGGTGCAACGGGCATGGCCCATAGCGTCGCAAGGCTTCTAGATGCGTTTTGGTCCCATAACCTTTGTGTCGTTCAAATCCATATTCGGGATAGCGCCGACTAGCCTCAACCATATAATCATCACGGGCGACTTTGGCCAAGATCGAGGCTGCCGCAATGCTTTGCGACAAGGCATCCCCATGGATGATTGCTTCCACAGGAATCGTTGCGGATGGTAGTGGCATCGCATCGGTTAAGAGAATCTCTGCAGCGATGGGTAACGACGCGATGGCTTGTAACATCGCATAACGTGCGGCATGATACACATTCAAGCGATCCACCGTCTCTACATCTACAAAAACAACCGCATAAGCAAAGGCATTCGTATGAATATCTTCGACAAGTGCACGACGTTGACGGTCACTGAGTTGTTTGGAATCGTGCCACTCGGGGCGATTCCAATACGGTGGTAAAACCACTGCAGCAGCAGTAAGGGGGCCCGCTAAAGGGCCTCGTCCAGCTTCATCACATCCGACAATGACCCGATATCCTTGATCCCAATACTGGGTTTCGATGGTTATGCCGGCCATACAACATCTTCGGGTCGTTCAAACGAAAAGCGACCCCACTTTCCAATCGCAACCTCTCCTAACATAATTTGTAAGGCTTTGTCGCGATCGCGTTCCCCCTGACTCATTAAAAACCCTCGCTGCGTCGCCAAAGCATCCAAGAAATCCCCCAAACGATCGGAGGAATCCGTAGAAGATAAAAGGGATAATGCACTGGGGTAATCGCGTTGCAATTCATCAAACAAGGCTAGGCCAATGGCTTCGAGGGGTAAGATGCTTTGAGGCAAGGCGTTAATCCATGCCAAACGCATGGCAGTTTCGGGGGTCTCAAATCGAGGCCATAAGACTCCAGGAGTATCCAAGAGCTCAAATTGTTTGCTCACTTTGATCCATTGCTGGGCCTTGGTCACCCCAGGCTTATTGCCTACTTGAGCAGCTTTTCGGTGAGCCAATTGATTGATTAAGGTGGATTTCCCAACATTCGGGACCCCAACTATCATGGCACGGATGGCACGAGGACGAATCCCCTTGGCACGTTCCTTTTCCCATAAAGGTTGTAGCGGGGATTGACATGCTTTTTCAATGCGACTCGCAACATTGGTACGAGCATCCAACGCTAAAGTAGCGATGCCTTGACGGGCAAACCACGTACGCCAGCGCTCGGTCACACTGGAATCGGCCAAATCGGCTTTGTTCAAAATAATTAACCGTGGCTTATTCCCTAAAACTTCCCGTAACAATGGGTTTTGCGACGCAAAAGGAGCACGAGCATCCACGAGTTCGAGCACAATGTCTACCAACGATAAACGTTCTTTAATGTTTTGTAAGGCTTTGGTCATATGACCAGGAAACCATTGAATTTGTTTCATCTCATCACCATCCTATGAAACGGGGAAAGGTCCATTGAAATTCGGAGCAAAAATCATCGGGCGTATCGTCACAACGGCCATATTGAATGAGTCCTCTCGCATAGATTTGAGACTCCATAATTGGTTCGGCTAAATAACGGGAATCATAGGAATTCTCGCGATGGTCGCCCATCACAAAATATTCATCGTCGCTTAATAAAATGGGAGCAACACAAACAGGAGGGATTCCCACGTATCCACCACTACCCGTTTGCACCCAACCAAGGTTGCAAGTGGCGTGTTTGGCTGTCGCACTCAAGAAGGGTTCCTCGACCGCAAGCCCATTAATAAACAAGGTGGAATCATGATAATAGACCGTCTCTCCTGGCAATCCAATGACTCGTTTGACCCACGTTTCTTCGACTTCCTCGTCTTCCAAACTAGCATGGGTAAACACCACAATCGAGAAACGATGGACACCAAACAACTTGTACCATACTCGATCGGTAAGCCCTGTATCAAGATGATGCAAGGTCGGAGTCATGGACTCTCCTTGGACAATGGCGGTCACAA
>JBAYCP010000037.1:0-7627 GCA_041668665.1 Bacilli bacterium
CCATCAATGGAAGCAAACCATTGAGCAGTAGCACGATAAATGACTGGCTTTTTGGTGCGCCAATCATGAGGATAAGCATGAGTGATTGTCGATGAAGAAAGCAAATGGCCAGTTGCTTCAAGCTTGGATAAAACCACTTGATTGGCTTTTTCATAAAAGAGACCAGCTAAATCTTCTCCTGCCTCTTCAGTCATACAACCACGATGGTCCACAGGGCAAAAAGGTTCTAGACCATAGCGACTTCCGACAAGAAAATCGTCTTCTCCATGGCCAGGAGCTGTATGAACGCAGCCGGTTCCGGTGTCTGCTGTCACATGTTCCCCAACAAGAACAAGGGAGTCTCGATGGTAGAAAGGATGTCTAGCTTTAATACCTTCTAGTTCCTTTCCTTTCATCACTTTTCGTAATACTACATGATGAAGTTGCAGAATTTCAATCAATGTCTCAGAAAGATCCGTAAGAAAAATATAGGAACCTTCATCGGTATCATAGATTCCATAATCATATTGAGGATGTAGTGAAATTGCCAAGTTCGCAGGAAGCGTCCATGGCGTGGTCGTCCAAATGACGAATGCTTCATTCCCCAATAAGCCTTTCTGAGGCGTTAGAACATCAAATTTTACATAGATTGAAGGAGAAGTTACATCATGATATTCGATTTCTGCCTCCGCCAATGCCGATTCGCTGGATGGGCTCCAATATACAGGTTTTGCGCCCTTGTAAATTAGTCCTTTCAATGCCATCGTAGAAAATACATGAATTTGCATGGCTTCATAGTCCTTAGTGAGGGTAACGTAGGATTGATCATAATCCCCCATACTACCTAACCGTTGAAATTGAACTTTTTGACGCTCCACTTGGCTTTGCGCATATTCTGCACATAAGGAACGGTAGGCATCCAAAGGCATTGTTTTGCGATCGACTCCTTTTTTCTGAAGAACCGATTCAATAGGAAGCCCATGTGTATCCCAGCCAGGAATATAGGGGCTATAATCCCCTATCATATTGTGATAACGAACAACAAAATCTTTCAAAATCTTGTTGAGAGCATGTCCCACATGAATATCTCCATTGGCATAAGGAGGGCCATCGTGCAACAAAAAAGTTTTTCCATTCTTATTACGGTCTAAGCGTTTTTGGTACAATGCTTGGTCCAACCAACGTTTTTGAAACATGGGTTCCTTCGCCGATAAATTTCCCCGCATTTCAAAAGGGGTTTTCGGCATTGTCAAGGTTTTTTTAACTTCCATTTTGATTCATCCTTTCAAAAGAAAAAATCGTCCCAAGATCCTCAAGGAACGATGAATTACCGCGGTACCATCCTCATTCATGACAATAGTCATGCGCTCGATTTGCATTAACGCTGCGTACGACAAATGCTACTGCTTGATGGTTCGCATTTGCACTCCGAAGGGATAAAAAGCAACTTGCCATCTTGCACCATCGTCATGGCTCGCTTCTGATGTTTCTTTTCCTGTCTTCTTCATGGATTTCTATTTTGTATGGAACAGTAGAATTTTCGCATAAAATAGCATCTTTGTCAATGTGACTTATTGTTGTTCAAAGTAGACAGAATTCCCAGGAGCAAACAAGAAGGTTGTTTGATTAATTCGTTTGATTTCAATCTTTAATGCGAATGCTGCTCCGCATAAAAAATCAATGAGTCGTTGCGATTCTGCACGTTTGTCATCACTACCTAGCATCGCTTCAAGGTTTACGATGACAGAATGTTTCGCAATAATATCTTTAGAAATTCGTTCGGCATCTGCAAAAGATGTTGGATTGTATACGATGGTGTTTAATAATGCCCCAGAAGTTTGTTTTGAGGGAATTGGAGAAACTGATGATGAATTGGAGTCCCCCATATAGGGAGATGCCACTCGAGTGGTGCGAACAGCCTCTTCCAGAGGCATGCGCAAAGATACTTCAGGTTGAGATTTGGTCTCAATCGGGGTAACTGGGTCCTCTTCTTCCGTGGGGAAAAAGAATTTTCGGATTCGTTCATTTGCCATCGAATAGCCTCCTTTCAGCAGTCATATTATCCTTTTTTCTTTCTACGAAGAAACGAGGGAAGTAAGGAATCATCTTCAACGAGTGGCTCAACTATCGGAGCAGCTTCAACTTTCACTTTTGGTTTATCCATTTCTTTTTGAAATGGTTTTAGAGAAAGTGGATCAATTTTGGGTAAAGCATCGCGAACGATATCATTGTTGGGGCGATTACTAGTTCCAGTAGGAGAACGATCTACACGATGGTAATCGGCTCCAATGAAATCGGTAGCAATGACTGTAACGGACATTTTATCTTCTAAGTTTTCATCAATGGCGACTCCAAAGATAATGTTAATATCACTATCTCCTGCCGCTTCTCGAATAATCTCAACTGCTTCGTTGGCATCAATGAGGCGCATACCAACGCCACCAGTAACATTCACAATAGCATTTCGCGCACCTGCAATGGATGCTTCTAACAATGGCGAGGTTACCGCTTGAGAAGCGGCTTGGCGAGCACGATTTTCGCCTTCTCCTATACCCATTCCAATAAGTGCGGTTCCACGGTCGGCCATGATATTACGAATATCCGCAAAATCGAGATTAATCAATGCAGGGCGGATAATTAAATCGGTAATAGTCTTTACGCTATGACAGAGAATATTGTCGGCTTCACGGAAGGAATCGCGAAGAGGAATTGTACCATTCATTTGCAGTAATTGGTCATTGGAAACTACAATCAATGTGTCAACATTGGGGCGCAAGGCTTGTAACCCTTCCACGGCATGTGCATTTCGAACTTTTCCTTCAAAGGTAAAAGGGCGAGTCACTATTCCAATAGTAAGAGCTCCAAGTTCTTTTGCGATGCGCGCAATGACTGGTGCGGCTCCAGTTCCGGTTCCACCACCCATTCCAGCGGCAATAAACACCATATCGGCACCACGAAGGGCGTCGCGGATGATGGTTTCACTGGCTTCGGCCGCTTGACGTCCCACATCAGGATTAGCGCCAGCGCCAAGACCCTTGGTAATTTCAAATCCCAAAGTAAAACGATTCTTAACTTTTGAGTGCAACAAAGCTTGTGCATCCGTATTTGTGGCAATGAATTCGACGCCTTCAATCTCTTCTTCTACCATACGGTTGATGGCATTATTCCCGGCACCTCCGACACCAATGACTTTAATGGAGGCAACATATTCATTAAATAAATTATCCATCTTTTGGATTTCGTTCATTTGTGGTCCCCCCCTATTCTTTTGGCGTTGTCGATTTAAGACTGGCCATTAGCGCTCCGTAACATGCATGGAAAGCAGGATCTCTGCCGCCCACAATATTCATTTTCGCCACTCGACACGGCATGGACAAGGCATCACTAATGCGATGTTCCAAACGAATCAGATTGGCTCCCCCACCCGTTAGAACAAGGGGAATATTTCGGTCGTTTTTAACAAATTTAAGTGCTTTTTCAATCTCTAGAATCAGCTGACCAATGGCAGCGTCTATGGGACGATTGATGTCATATTCAGAGAGCAAATCGGCTTGATCAGAGAGGGCATGAACTGCAATAGTACGGGCTTCATTGAGATCGGCGATGCCATAAATAAGTTTCATGGATTCTGCAGTGGCATAGTCACAATGAAAGGCCTGCATAACTTGTTGCGTGAGAGAATCAAACCCTCGCTCTGTTCCTTTATAACTTGTCAATAATCCATTAGCGACGTAACAAATTCCAATGTGGTTTGCACCACAGTCAAGAATTAAAGCACCTTCTTGACGCTCGTTAGGCGTCAGAATTGCCTCAGCAAGTGCGAGTGGGGCAATGATTGCTTTCGAAATGGTGATATTAGCTTCTTGGACGACATCAACGATGGTTCGTGCAGTAGCCGCTGGTAAAGTCACGATGTATGCATCGAGTCCAACTTCTAGGGCACGATAACCAATCGGAACTTCCAATTTGACACTTTCATTATCGATAAAATATTGAATGGGTGCGATATGAACAACAAGTTCACCGGCTGGAAATTGTTTTTTGTCTCCAACTCCCGCATGAAGAGCTTTGATTTCTTGAGAGGATACCACCCGATTAATTGCTTCGATGGAAATAGTTGCTCGTTTCCGATAAACATTTAATTTGTTGGAGGGTAAGACGATGATGAGATCATGCACTTCATATTTTGCTTGTCTAGCTTGTTCCAATAAAGTGAGAAAAGTACGATGCAAATCGGTTTTCGATAGAACCATTCCATCTTTGATGCCTTGTGTTTTTGTGACAAAAGAGGCGCAAATTTGCATTTGCCCATTAAAGGGAGAGGAAACAAGCAATTTAGAGTTCTGTTCTCCAAAATCGACTGCAAAGAAGAGATTGTCTGAATGCATCACTTTCACCTCGTTTTTCATTCTATCATAGGAGCGTTTTATTGTATAGGAAGCGGAAGAAGAAATCCTAATATTTGACTATCCATTAACTTGCACAAGGAATTGCAATGTTGTTATCAACATTTACGATGCAATACTCTTGATTGGGGAGTTGATAAGAGGTTGGTGAAGTGCGGATTATATCAAGAAGATAGTCAATTCGAGTGGATGAAAGTTTTTCATCCAGATGGTCCAAATCAACGATGAGGGTAAGATTAGCATCAAGCTGTGACTTTAAGGGATCAAATTGAAGGTTGATAGCCTCGAACTGAGTATACGTAGCATTACGGGAAATAGAAGTAATCATTTGACGAACGGCGGCTTCCACGGTTCCCAATTGTTCAAGCAAAGAAAGCAAACTAGAGGACGAGTAGGCATCAGCGTCTAGTAAATAAGGGATTCGATCAAGATGTTGAATATGACGATTGTCATAAACATTTAAGTTATTTTCGCCATTAATCATTTGACCGTTACTTAGATAAAAGGAGCAAGCTCCACCCATTGCTTTATCGCTTCCTATTCCTTCACATGCGATACCATATTTACCAACCGGAACAATCTCGTTAATGTCCAGGGTAAGACCAAATAATCCTTGGTGGATGGAGGCAGAAGAGATGTAGCGGTAGTTGGAAAGATTGGTTGCGGCATCAAAACTACTAATTTCCCACCAAAACTGATTAGGGTTTAATTCTGCTAACTCATAGAGTTGAGATTCTGATAGAATTTCAAGGTGCCCTTGAATAGTAGTAAAGCGTGCTTTGGAGTAGGGAGAGATAAGGTATGCTAAGACAATAATCCAAACAAGAATCACTGCAAAAATGCGGCGTTTTCGACGACGCATACGCCAATTATAATAGGCTTTTCCTCGCTCTCGGACTGTTAAGGGAGGAGTAAATAGTTGGGGTTCTTGTTGCATAGGAGCCTCCCATTGAATAATTTCGAAAATCTATTTTAATCATACCTTTTTTTGTCATTAAGTGCAATGAAGTCTTTGTTATCCAGTGGAAAAAAAGACTAGTAACCTACTAGTCTTTCATAAAATTATTCGGTTTCATCGTTCTCCATGGTGGTGATTGGATCAAGCAATTCATCATTCTCTCTTTGCAAAGTTGCATTCGCTTGCTCCAATTCTGAGATTTCATTCGTGAGTGCAGCATTTTGATTTTGATAGGAAAGAAGTTGTGGTTCCACAACAAAGAACATAATTAAAAACATCACAACCATAAAGACAAACACCGCTCGGGCGATGTAATCAAAGCGAGTCATGTACGTTTTTTTGAGTTTCATCGTTCATTTCCTCCTGTACGCTCGATTATGCGCAGTTTTGCACTATGTGCACGACGATTTTGTTCAAGTTCTTCTGGGGATGACACAATTGGCTTTTTGGTGACTACTTTAAAATTGGATTGAAACGCGACGGGTGGAATTGGCATATTCCGATTCCATACTGGTGGTTCTGACAAACTTTTAAAGTATTCTTTTACAATGCGATCTTCAAGTGAATGAAAGCTAATTACGCATAACCTGCCACCTTTGGAAAGCATTGAGGCGGCATCATGTAAAGCTTCTTTAAGCACTTCGAGTTCTTGGTTAACTTCAATTCGTATGGCTTGAAAGGTGCGCTTGGCAGGATGACCTCCATCTTGTCGAGCGGCGGAGGGAATCGCTGATTTGATAATATCGACCAACTCGAAGGTCGTTTCAATTGGCTTTACTTGACGATATGCAATAATTTTCCGGACAATCGATCGACTGAATTTTTCTTCGCCATAATTGAATAATAGATGAGTAAGCTTTGCTTCGGAGTAACTATTTACTACAAGAGCAGCGGTTAAAGCATTTCGAGTATCCATCCGCATATCAAGATGTGCATCCTGATTGTATGAAAACCCCCGCTCCCCTTGATCAAATTGATATGAAGAGACACCAAGATCAAATAAGAAACCGTTTACCGATGAGACACCGTGTGCAAGCAATTCTCCTTTCAAATAGCGATAATTCTTATGCACAAGTGTAAAATTGGGTTGGGAGAGAGTCGACAAACGGGTCTTGGCTGTCTCGATGGCCATCTCGTCTTGGTCAAAACCATATAGATGACCGGAATTCGACAACTGTCGTAATATATGATAACTATGTCCTCCACCACCAATGGTTGCGTCGACATAGATACCAGCGGATTGGATGTGTAAACCGTTTAGACATTCCTGCAAAAGTACAGGTGTATGTTGAAACTCCATATTAGTCACGAGGGAGGGATTCGGCATTGGCATCAAAGTCTGCCATGGCATCCGAATAATACTCTTCCCATCGCTCCTTAGACCAAATTTCAATGTGTGTAAGATTTCCTACAATGACCACTTCTTTGTTTAAATTACAAAGTTGAATAAGATTCTGTGGGAGACCTACACGTCCTTGATTATCGAACTCACATTCACTTGCACTTCCCGCAAGCATTCGAATATGTTTACGCGTGGCACCACTGTTGCTGTTCATTTGACTAAGTTGTTGGAAAAGCCGTTCCCATTCTTGAGCCGTGTATATGGAAAGGCACCCATCGTTACCAATCGTGATAACCGCATTAGGGCCAAGCCGTTCACGGAACTTAGCAGGAATAATGATTCTGTTTTTTGCATCTAGCGTGTGATTGTATAGACCAATAAACATTTATTCCACCACCTTGTGCCATTTTCTACCACTTTCTACCACAATTATAGTTTGCCTCTCCCCTTTTGTAAACCCTTTTTAAGTAATTAATAAAAAAAAGAGCGGTTTCCCGCTCTTAAATTGAAAATCAAATGGTGTCGCGCTTTATTTTACTTTACGGCCATCGTAATAACCGCATTTTTTGCAAACGCGATGGGGTTGAATCATCTCACCACAGTTGCTGCATGCAACCAAACTAACGGTTGTGAGTTTAATATTCGCCCGGCGCAATGCTTTTCTGGTTTTTGATGTTCTACGAAATGGGACTGCCATGTCCGACACCTCCTATTTTTCTTTAAAAAAATCTTTTAATTTGGCGAGTCGTGGATCGACTAGTGACGGATCGGAAGACTCATTGAGATCTTCTTCTTGGAAACTCCATCCTCTTCCTTCGCTTGGAATTGCTGCACCAGGTTTTACGACTCGAAGAGGTACAGCAGTGATAATCTGCTCAAGAATGAGAGGCTCAAGATCAACTACATTTCCAGACAATCCAATTTCATCATCGGAAGTTGGAG
>JBAYCP010000038.1:0-7566 GCA_041668665.1 Bacilli bacterium
ACACAATGAATTTGGTGCTGCCAAAAACTATCATCTTTATTTGGAATTAACCGGTAAAATAACCAATCTTGTTGTTACAAAATCCGACGATATCATTTTGGATGCTTGGCATCGTAGCGGCCCTAATGAAACGACCAAGCGTACGCTAATGCCCGGAGCCTTATATCGGCTTCCCCCACTTGCCGCTCGCAAAGATCCCCGCAAAGATCCTTACGATCCTTCTATGCCCCTTGCCGAACAATTTCACGGTTTTTCTCCTCTTTTGGCTCGTGAATTTGAACATCGCATGCAATTAGGTGAGTCGTTCCAGCAAATTGTTGATGGGATTGCTTGCTCCACGCAGGTGTATTGGAGCAACGCCAAACAACGAGAATATCATTACCTCCCTTTGACCCACCTTGGTCCCGTGGAGGCATCTTTTCCTTGGAACGAGGGCCTTGCAAAGTTTCATGAACAAGCCTTGGAAACGGCCAATCAAAAGGCCCTCCAACGGGATTTATTGGATTTTTTAAAAAAAGAAGACGCACGCCTTGTGCGACGTCAGCTTCGACTCTTAGAAGATCTGGAACATACCCAACAGGCGGAAGTATGGCGTCACCATGCGGAAGCCATCTATACCTATGGTTTGGACCATCTCAATGAAAAACTCAACGTACTCGAACTCAACGATTCGCAAGGAAACCTATTACGAATCCCCTTGGATCCTACTAGAACCGTGGGTCAAAATGCGAATCGTTTGTTTCAAAAAGCCCAAAAAGCTCGTAAAGCCATCCCCATTATTGAGGCTCAACGTGCGTCTGTAACCCTCGAACAAACCTACTATGAACAATTGCGTTATCAACTGGATGATGCCGATGCGACGGGGTTGGAACAAATGCGTGAAGAACTGCGCTTGTTGGATCGTTGGCCCAAACAACCAAGCAAACGCCCCAGCAAACAACCCAAACGCTATCCGCCGCTTCGCTTCCGTGTGGAACAAGCGGAAATTAGTGTAGGGCGAAACAATTTACAAAACGAATATGTGACCTTTACACTTGCTCGCAATGATGAATGGTTTTTTCACGTACAAGGCTATCCAGGATCTCATGTCATTTTGCATGTTCTTTCCCCTACCAAACAACAAATACAAGCTGCGGCCAGTTTAGCAGCCTATTATTCCAAAGCACGGGCGGCCAATTTTGTCAGTGTGGAATATACCCAAGTGCGCCATGTGCGCAAATTACCAGGGGGCTTCCCTGGTGCCGTCTTGTTAAAAACACGACAAACCATCCAGGCCTCCCCCCAATCGTTTGAAGAAAAAACGGTCCGCTAGGACCGCCGCAATACAATCAGTTGTTTGTCTCCATAATGATAGCGTCGTTCTTCCATAAAGGGTGGAAGCTGTAAGGACAATGGTTGATCCGTTTCAATCACTACCATCCCATGAGCATGTAAGATGGACTGCTCGACCAGTAGGTCGAGTATTTCTTGCATCCATTGGGTTTGATAAGGGGGATCCAGGAAAACAAGATCAAACGGTGCTCCCTTCCATTGCTGAAGAAACGTTTGATAGGATAATTGAGTCACTTGAACGTGGGTAGGTTCGACATTTAACGGAGCAAGGTTGCGTTGAATGGTACGAATGGCGCGTTTGCTTCGATCATTCAGTACCACCAGTGTGGCCCCTCGCGACAAAGCCTCGATGCCCAATGCCCCTGATCCTGCAAATAAATCCAAGACCCGTGCTTGGAGAACACGATTCCCTATAATATTAAACATGGCTTCTTTGACGCGATCCATCGTAGGACGGGTCTGATCCATTCCTTCGGGAGCGACCAATTTTCGGTTGCGATATTTTCCTGCAATAATCCGCATGATTACTTCCTCAATGGTGATGAGCCGGTCTGGAGCCACGCCCAAGCTGGCTGATGATAATCGAAAACGACTTCATCAAAGACGAGCGTTGTAACCTCACGAAGCATGGCTTGAACATGTTTCAATTGTTGTAAATAGGCTTGAACGACAGGAAGTTCATAAAGCGCTTGCTTGGCTTGAGCAAGGTCACGTTGATACGGCGTTACATCCAAGTGATACCGTTCCGCATCTTCATATCGGCTCTGGGCTGTCGAGAAAAGGAGACGTTTTGCTTGAAAGGCTGCATCTTGAAGCATGATTGCTTGCGCCCTTTCAGTCGCAACCACCCATTCATGCTCACTCAAAGCTTGTTTAAGATTGGCTGCCAGTTCATAAAGATGAGCATCCATGATTCTCGACCTCCTCTTGCCCCTCAAGTGTATCAAGTCCCATCTTGAAAGGCAAGAAATGTTCCTCGCATCGTCCAATCATTCTAATTGCAGTCCAATAATTAATAATGGTATAATTAATTAACGAGGTGCAAGTACCATGACATCATTCCGACCCATTATCAAAGAAGGCAACCCTTTGTTGCGTAAAAAATCACGTCCCGTTTCGTTACCACTCTCCCCAGAGGACCGCGAAACGTTACAAAATATGCTCGATTACTTAGCCTATGCCAGTGACCCCAACAATGATGAGCGTCCCGGCGTGGGACTTGCTGCGCCTCAAATTGGCATCAACAAACGCTTGATTGCCCTTTACTTTGTGGAAGATAGTGACGAAGAAGGCGTCGAACCCACCGTGGAAACTTTTGCGTTCGCGAATCCCACTATCGTTTCCCATTCGGTGCAAAAAGCTTATCTTACGAGTGGCGAAGGTTGCCTCTCTGTCGATGAAGATCGTCCCGGTTATGTGGAACGTTATGCTTTTGTAACCATTGAAGCATATGATTTGGTTTCCAACCAAATGGTACGTCTTAAATTTCGAGGGTATCGTGCCATGGTCATTCAACATGAAATCGACCATTTGGAAGGCGTTTTATACGTGGATCGCTTGAATAAAAAAGATCCTTATCAAGTCAGCGAAGGAGCCATCGGACTGTAAAGAACATTCTTTGTTTACAAAATCACAAGATGTGCTATAATGTCAAAGTACGTTTGAAACCATGTTATACAATGGATCATATATTAATATAGGAGTGAGAAGATGAATTTAAACAGTCGTAGTGAAACGGCCGTCTTTGCTTTGGGTGGCCTAGGTGAAGTTGGCAAAAATATGTATTGTGTCGAGCATGAGGATTCCTTGATTATCATTGATGCGGGCATTCGCTTTCCCGAAGATGACCTTCCTGGAATCGATTATGTCATTCCCGATTACAGTTATTTGGTGCGCAACCAATACAAAATCAAAGCCCTTTTAATCACGCATGGTCATGAAGACCACATTGGCGGGATTCCTTTTTTGTTGCAACGTGTGCATATTCCAATGATCTATGCCCCACGTCTCGCGATTGCTCTTATCCAAAACAAATTGGAAGAGCATCGTATTCGCGAGAAAGTAAAGATGTTCGAAATTAATGGCGATACTCACCTTGATCTTGGGCCTTTCC
Source organism: Bacilli bacterium (assembly GCA_041668665.1). Taxonomy (GTDB): domain Bacteria; phylum Bacillota_I; class Bacilli_A; order RFN20; family UBA1709; genus JBAYCP01. The sequence goes on from JBAYCP010000038.1 coordinate 3,446, forward strand.
AAGTCAATTTCTTTACCACCACCCACTCCATTCCTGATTCGTTGGGTTTGTCCATCGATACCCCTAATGGTCGTGTGGTTCATACGGGAGATTTTAAAATTGATTTAACCCCTGTCGGTCAAAAGATTGATTTGCAGAAAATCGCACGTATTGGTAATGAAGGCGTTACTTTATTATTAAGTGACTCGACCAATGCCGAAGTCGAAGGCTATAGCCTCACTGAACAACGGGTCGTGAAATCCATTCATGATGTCGTTCATAATACACCAGGACGTTTAATTGTTGCGACTTTTGCGAGCAACATCCATCGGATTCAACAAATCGTTGAAGCTGGTGTGAGCAACAAGCGAAAGATCGTCATTTTTGGACGTTCCATGGATCGTACCGTGAACATCGGTCGGAAATACGGTTACATCAAAGCCCCCGACTCTTCCTTCATTACGCCTGAGACCTTAAAGAATTATCGCCCCGAAGAAATATTGATTCTTTGCACTGGATCTCAAGGAGAACCAATGGCAGCACTTTCGCGCATTGCTGCGGATACCCATAAACATTTAAAAATCTTCCCAGGTGATACTGTGGTCTTTTCTTCAAGCCCCATCCCTGGTAATACGCAAAGCGTCAATCGCGTGGTCAATTCATTGACTCGGCGTGGTGCGAATGTTTTAACCAATTCCATTTTAACCAACTTGCATGCTTCGGGACACGCTTCTCGCGAAGAACTGAAATATATGCTTTCGTTGTTTGCCCCGAAATACTTTATGCCCATCCACGGGGAATATCGGATGTTAAAACTGCATTCTGAAATTGCCCATGCATTAGGGATTCCGAAGTCCAACACTTTCGTGTTTTCCAATGGAGATGTGGTACTTTTGAATGAAGGGACCGCTCATACAGGTCGCCGTGTAGAAACGGATGACATCTATGTGGACGGAAAAGATACTTCAGGATTATCGACTGCTGTCATTCGTGATCGTAAGATTTTATCGACCGATGGCGTCGTCACTGTCCTCGTTTCTTTGGACTCTCGTAACAACAAGTTGCTTACCAAACCCTTTATTATTTCGCGGGGTTTCATGTTCCTCACCGAAAGTGGTGAAATGATGAAAGAAGCTTCCTCCTTGGTGGAAACAGCCATCATTGAACTCTACAAAGGGAAAGTCACATTCTCCGATTTAAAAAACACCATCCGTAATACGGTTTCGACCTTCTTGTATGATCGAACCAACCGCAATCCTATGGTCATTCCTGTCATCATGAATCGTCGTGAAACCGAAGAAGAACTCGCCTCCAAAGAACCCACTGCCCCCCGCCAACACCACCGTCGTCGGTCGGGGCCAACGGCAGCGGCTTAACCATTATGCAAGTCATTCTTGCTAGCGAATCGCCTCGGCGCAAGCAATTGCTGGCGGCCACAGGTATTTCGTTTCACGCCATTCCTTCCAACATTGATGAACATGCTTTTGATGACATTCCTTTGGAAGAGCGGCCCGAAGAGCTTGCCTTTCAAAAGGCGCAATCGGTCGCAGCATCCAATCCTGATACCATTGTCATTGGCGCAGATACCATTGTCGTTCTCGACAACGAGGCTCTTAATAAGCCCCGCAATTCCGAGGATGCATGCGCCATGCTTCGTAAATTATCGGGGCGCACCCATCATGTCTTAACCGGCGTATGCTTGGTGACACCCACTCAAGTGATTCGTTTTACCGCCCAAGCCAGTGTACACTTCATCCCCTTAACGGAAGAAGACATTCGTCGTTATGTCGATACCCAAGAACCATTGGATAAAGCTGGCGCTTATGCCATTCAAGGAGGTGCTTCCTCCTTTGTGGATGAAATCCATGGAGACTACAATGCCATCGTGGGATTCCCCATCGGAAAAGTCATGCATCACTTGTGGCCCATTCTTAATCATGAAGTACAAAAAACGCCTTAAAGGCGTTTTTTTATAATCCAAATTTCCGTTTGATCTTCTTCGCCAATCCACCCAAAGCGGTCTCCCGATAATCTTTGCGTAAATGGGCGCCCGTCTCTTTCATCACGGCTACTACATCATCAAAGGAGACACGATTTTTTCGTAAATTCCCTATGTGTTTGCCGTATAAAGCAGCATCCAAGGCTCGCAAAGCAGCGGCCCCGTTGCGTTCGATGCAAGGAATCTGCACAAACCCTAACACAGGGTCACACGTTAGACCAAGGTGATGTTCCATCGCAACCTCAGCCGCATATTCGATGCGATCAAAATCGAGTCCATACAAGTAACTTGCTCCCGCTGCTGCCATGGAACAAGCTGTTCCGACTTCCGCTTGACAGCCTCCTTTGGCTCCGGAAATGGTGGCATTCCGTTTGACAAAGTTTCCAAAGATACCGGCCATTAACAAAGCATCCACAATGCGAGACGTGGGTTCCTGACGCTGAGTTGCAAAAAAGTACATCACTGCACTGACAACACCCGCAGCACCACAGGTCGGAGCGATAACCACTTCGTTACCACTGGCATTTTCTTCGCTTACCGCATAGGCATAGGCACTAAGGAGCATCTTTTCGCGTTCTTCATTGCCCCACTCTTGGTGAGGATCAAGCGCTTTTGCATGCAATTGACCTGCAACTTTTTCAAGTCCCAATGCTCCAGGAATCGTCCCTTCGGCACGAAGCCCTCGCTCAATACACGCAACCATGCGAGACCACGCGTGTTCCACATGCGAACGTGCTTTCGGATCATAACGGTCCACAAGTTCCAACGCCGTGCATCCAGAAGTGCTCATTTCGGCTTTCATGTCTTCCATGGATGTCCATGGATAATTGGCGTCTACCTGCTCCACGGGATATTCATCAATTTGGATGCTCCCCCCACCAATGGAGTCGGCATGCCAGGTAGCAAGTAACGTAAAATCAAGATAAGCTTCTACAATAAAATTATTGGGGTGGCGTTTCGAAAATCCATGATCAAACACCACCTCACAAGGATGTGGCGCAAAGGTGCGTTGCAAGACAACATCGGTCAAATGTCCTCTTCCTGTTAAGGCGAGCGACCCATACAAGGTCACGCGAAAATGATTGGCATCCGGAAAAGCCTGACGGATGAGAATGGCGACTCGTTGAGGACCCATGGTATGGGAAGACGAGGGACCTGCCCCGATTTTATAAAGTTCACAAAGCGACTCTAAGGGTTTATTTTTCATTTTCTCACCTTGGAACGTTGCAATTTTTGGTTGCGTTCCGCTATGCTTTTTTGATGATAATCATAAATCCGATCGGCCATTTTCTCTAATTCTTCGCTACGATAAGGCGGAAGCGCCGCTGTTTTTTCTTGAAGCAGGAGAAAAGGTATGAGTTCCCCTTCATTTAACACATGCCAATGAGGGATTGCTGCGGTCATTTGATCGATGGCTGCCGATTTAGCAATCACGACGACGGAAACAAAGTTCTCGCGATCGATGCCAAGAATTCGCGATAAAAGTCCGATGCGAAGTTCATTGGCGCGTGCGGGATTGTCCACATATTCCACCACTTGACCATCGGTTAAGATCCATTTTTCGTCTTCCGTACTACCACTAATCAGCCCATACCAAAACTTGACCATAATGACATACACCAAATGGTCACCAAAAATAAGATGGTCCACTGGTAAGTAGCGTCCACTGTCCACCCGTAAGGTAAGATTGTTCAAATACAAAAAGTCATGCATCCGTACAAACCGCCGCAAGCGAAAACGAAAGCGGCGTTGACGCATCCAACCCACCCAATAAGCTGTAAGGACATCTTGAAAGATGAAGCAGAGCGATCCAAGCCCTAGTACCACCATCAAGAGGACAAAGACGAGCGTACCGTTCATGGACTACCCCCTTTTTAGGCGATGGCCAAAGCAAGTTCCATCATCTGTAAGAAGTGACGTTCCCGTTCTTCCGGGGTCGTGGCTTCATGCGTCACTAAGGAATCGGAAACCGTTAAGACAGTCAAGGCTTTTTTCTTTAAAAATGCTGCAACTGCAAACAAAGCATAGGATTCCATTTCTACGGCCAATACTCCCATCTTTGCCCAACGTTGCCATTGATCCGATTTTGCATGATAGAAAATATCGGAAGATAAGATATTGCCCACATGGACATTCATATGGT
>JBAYCP010000039.1:0-7507 GCA_041668665.1 Bacilli bacterium
ATCCCATAAATCATTTTAATGGGTTTGCCTTTGACCGCGGCCTGGGCTTCCGGAAAGGCTTGGATCACTCCATGGTCGGTGACGGCAATGGCAGGATGTCCCCATTGAAGGGCTTGTTCCACATACGATTCAATGGCACTTACTCCATCCATGGCAGAGAGTTTGGTATGCAGATGCAACTCTACCCGTTTGTTCAAGGCGCGGTCTTGGCGCTCATTCGGAGAGGGAATAATCTCGAGAACACGGGCATCAAAGATTTGATCCCTGGCATAAGCATCATAGGTCATATTCCCGGTCGCACGCAGATAGGTGTTCACACTTATTTTATCCAAGAATTCTTTGGTAAAGCGGCGTCCTTCCCGAATCTTTATCATCACCGAATCTTGATCATCGGTGAGATAGATGGAATAGATGGCACTCCCTCGTCCTTGGCGATCAAAGATGGAAACATCAAAGACGCGACCTTCGATGATTACATTTTGATCTTCAGGATCCAAGGTCGCGATGGTCACTTGTTGCAGTTCTTCTTTTTTACGGGTCGGCTTAAATTCTTTGGAAGACAACGGGGCCGCTTGAATCAACTTTCGGCCTTCTTCAATGAGTTTTTCTTTTTCACTTTTAATGAGATGCACGACTTCATCATCACCGAGTTCCAACATCTTCATTTCCCAAGGATAAGGAAACCCTGCACGACGAAATGCTTGTTCAAGTTCGACCACGATGGGGGTTAAGGAATGTTGCTGAGACGGTGAAGATAAGGGCAAAAAGATCTTCTTATTTTGGAAGATCAATTTGGTTTGAATGAGAAAATCATACAAAGGAGCCGACTTTAAATGTCGCTCCAAAAAAGCATAATAATACGCATGGACTGCGAGTTCATTGATGCTTGCTTCTTGCGTAATGGTGAAGGTGGGATCCACCTGCACACTCTCATGCTGTTTCAAAGCATCCAAAAGGGCTAAATAAGCTTCAATGTCGATGGGCGTACGCGAGGATAAAGAAAGGTGTAAACGATTGGTGGAACGGTCATAAACAGGTTTTTCAATCTGGACATCATGAAAGGCGACATAGTATTTCGCCGGCAGCTGAATCGCTTCAAAAAATGTGCGTAATTCGGCTTGCATGGACGACGCCTCCTTTCAATCGTAGCTTGTTAGACATCACGCGAAGAAGATATCCTTAATCGTAATCACAATAATAAAACCAATCAAGACCAAGAAACCAATCGAATTAATAAAGCCTTCCACTTTGGGCGATACTTTTTTACGGGTGATGCCTTCAATAGCAATCACAAACAACCGTCCGCCGTCCAGTGCAGGGAATGGGAGTAAGTTAATAATCCCAAGGTTCACTGAAATCATCGCAAGATAGAAGATGAAGGAATAGAACCCTGCAGCCGCAAAGTCGGCAGCTGCTTCATACATTCCTACCGGTCCACTAACATTCTCAAGGCCACCGGGTTGGAACAAGGAACCCAACGCATTAAAGATGAGTCCGCCCATTTGCCATTCGGTTTGGGCCGAAATGGCCAAGGCTTCGCCAAATCCAACCATTCGCGAGGTTTGAGAAAAACCATAAATCGGTGCGATTTTGGTGAGCACCCGTTGTTCATTTTGTATTTCGACTTCATATTCCGTCAGCGTCCGACACACTTGTTTGGTAGGCTGGGTTTCTCCATCCCGTTCAATGACAAGATCCAAACATTGGGTCGATCCCACCATTAATCCTGAGGCAAGATTGATGGTCGCAATGTATTGACTCACTTCATCAAACGATTCCACCAACGTAAAACTTTCTTCACTCGATAAACGCAAGGCAGTGATGACATCATCCGAGCGAATATCCGCCTGAGCAAACAAAGAATCTTCCACGACACGAATGCGTGAGGAAGCCTCCACCACGCCATTGCCTAAAAAAGCAATGACCAAGAAGACAAAGGACAAGACAAGATTGAGGGCCGCCCCGGAAAAGAGAACCAAGAACTTTTTCCATGGTTGAATGCCATTTAAGGTACGTTCCATCGGAATCGGAGGAGTTTCATCCTCCGTTGCTAGTTCTTCTTCGTTACGAGCTTGTTGCTGATCATTTTCTCCGGCCATGGAAACATAGCCACCAATCGGTAAGGCCCGAATGCTGTAACGGGTCTCCCCTACTTTTTTCTGATACAACAAGGGTCCCATGAAGAGCGAGAACTCATAGACATAAACATGAAACAATTTGGCCGTGACAAAATGACCCATTTCATGAATAAAGATTAAAATCGATAGACCGAGAATAAAATATACTAACGTCATACGAGCTCCTCCTTCAAGATCTTCATTTGAACGTGCGTTTCCACGCGCGCCCAAGCATCGGCGTGTTGAATGTCTTCATAGGTCGAAACGGGTTGAACACGATGTTCCTTCATGACCCGTGCCACGACTTCCACAATTTGTGGAAAGGGTAGTTGATGCGCCAAGCATGCGGCCACCGCCACTTCATTGGCGGCATTCAGCACTGTAGGAGCACTTCCTCCGGCGATCCCTGCCTGGAAGGCAAGTTGTAAGGCCGGAAACTTTTGCATGTCTACGGGCTCAAAATGCAGGGCAAGTGCCTGATGGAGAGAAAGATGTTCGTGATGTGGCAAGGGACGAGAACACTCATTCAATGCATACAACAAAGGGGTCTTCATACTAGGGACTCCCAGTTGGGCTTTCATCACCCCATCTTGAAACTCCACCATCGAATGAATGATGGATTCACGATGAATCACCACTTCAATCCGGTCATAGGGCATTTGAAAGAGATGGTGGGCTTCAATTATTTCAAAGCCTTTGTTCATCAAGGTCGCACTATCGATGGTGATTTTAGGCCCCATCGACCAGGTCGGATGATGCAAAGCTTCTTCTACCGTACAAGCAGCCATCTTCGAAAGCGGCGTGTCACGGAAAGGACCGCCACTCGCTGTGAGAATCAGTTTCGCCACACGGGTGATGTCTTCGCCTGCGAGGCATTGTGCCAAGGCGGAATGTTCGCTATCGACAGGATAAAGTTTGGCACTTGTTTTCGTAAGCAAGTTGCGCACCAACTCGCCTCCGGTCACTAGACTTTCTTTGTTGGCTAAGGCCACATCCATCCCACATTCCAAGGATGTTAAGGTCGGGGCTAAGCCCGCAAAGCCGGTAATGGCATTGACGACCATGTCGACCTGACATGCGTGAAGCATGGCTTGCAAGCCATCCGATTGGCTAAAAAAAACAACCTCAGGATGGGTGGTCACCGTCGACACGGGAATTTCACTGCCAGTGAGGCATGCATAGCGAATGGAGGGATGACGTCGAAGAAGCTCTTGAAGTCGCGCAAGGTTTTGATGGACCGAGACAGCGACCAAGGAGAAGGACTCTGGATGTTCTTCAACAATTTCCACGGTTTGACGACCGATGGAACCACTCGCCCCCAACAACGCTAGCGCCTTCTTCATACGAAAACGCCTCCTGTCGCCAACGCATAGATGGCCACAAAGGTTAAGACATTGAACAATAAGCTATCGACCCGGTCCAAAATGCCCCCATGTCCAGGGAAAATGGTGCCAAAGTCTTTGATGTTGTAATGCCGTTTGATCGAAGAAAAGATGAGATCGCCACAGATGCCGCTAATGGCCAAGAAGAAACTCATGACCAAGACCACCCAGACATTGTTTCCAGCGCCAAAAGGTAAGACCACATAACTGAGGGTACCGAGTAAGGTCGCAAAGAAAACGCCGCCTGCTGCCCCTTCCCACGTCTTCTTAGGGGAGGTAATGGGTGCCATCTTATGTTTTCCAAAGAAATAACCTGTTAAATAGGCAAAGGTGTCACAGGCATACGTGACGACCAAAACAAATAACAAGGTATTAATGGTGTTGTCATGCAAGAAGCGAATAAAGATGGCGGCTTGACCGGCCGTCGCAATAAAGAAGGTCATGGTGAAGTTGTAGAAAATATCACCAATGGTCACATCAGGATGGGTCACTTCCAGCAGCAATAAAGCAATCAAGAACATGGCTAAGAAGACCACGTTCACCTGCACAAGAAAGGGACTTGGAATATCGACATAATGATGATTGACATAAAAGATAATAAAATTCCAAATAAAGATCACGATGGCCCCTAGATAGGTAACCACGTGTAAGGCGGGAGATGGTTGACGGTTGTGGCGTACCTTTAAGATTTCAAAGGTTGCACCCAATACAAACAAGGAGGCCAAAGCGATGATATACCAACCACCCAGATAGACAAAAGGCGCCACAAAGGCGATGAGAATAATGGCGGTAATGGCACGTTGTTTCATCTTAGACACCTCCGAAGCGGCGGTTACGCGTTTGAAAGTTCGCGACAGCCTCATAAATTGTAGCCTTGGTTACATCCGGCCACAACACTTCTAAAAACATCAGCTCGGCATAGGCGCTCTGCCACGGTAAAAAATTGGAAAGCCGTTGCTCATTGCTGGTACGAAGGACCAAGTCCAAGGGCGGTAGTTCATGCGAACATAAGGCCTTGGCAAAGGTGGCTTCATCAATGTCTTCTGGCAGAAGAATCCCCTTCTTACATGCCTCTGCCACTTGCTTGGCGGCATGCACCAAATCACGGTGTCCCCCGTAGTTAAACGCAAGGTTGAGGACAAGCCCCGTCGATGGTAGGGTTCGTTGCTCGACTTCCCGTAAGGTCTCGGCAACACTAGGAGGTAATTCATCCAAAAATCCTACCATGCGCACCTTAACATTCTTCTTGGTGAGTTCGGCTTCGTAATGACGGAAAAAACTTGGAACAAGCGAAAACAAGAAGTCGACCTCTTCGCGAGGACGATTCCAGTTCTCGGTGGAAAAAGTGAATAAGGTCATTTGGGCGATGCCCAGTTCAATGGCCGCATTGACAACTTGTTTGATGCGTTGAGCACCTTCGCGATGCCCCATGGTGCGAGGCATACCACGACGTTTGGCCCAACGTCCATTCCCATCCATAATGATGCCAAGATGGGCAGGGATGGGCAAAAGGGGGGAGACAGAAGCTCGTGGAAAACGTTTCATAAATCCCCCTTTCTCGACGCAAGACTAAATCGACATAATGTCTTTTTCTTTGGCACTGGCGAGGGCGTCGATTTTCCGAATGAACTCATCAGTGGTTTTTTGAACGTCGGCTTCTTCCCGTTTCTTTTGATCTTCGGGAATGGTCTTATCTTTTTTAAATCCTTCATTGGCATTGCGGCGAATGTTACGAATCGCCACTTTGGCTTCTTCGCTCAATTTCCCAAGTAGTTTGACTAGTTCTTTCCGACGTTCTTGAGAAAGAGCCGGAATGTTTAATCGAATGACGGTGCCATCGTTGTTGGGCATCATGCCAAGATTAGCTTCAATGATGGCCTTTTCGATCATCTTTAAGGATTCTCTTTCATAAGGCTTAATCATAATTTGACGGGCTTCTGGTACCGAGACTTGGGCAATTTCACTTAAGGGTGTTGGAAAACCATAATACTCGACTTTAATTAAGTCAAGCAAGGAGGCATTCGCCCGCCCCGTTCGAATGGAATTCAGTTCTTTTTGGAAGGTTTCAACGGTTTTTTGCATCGAATCGCTGAGGGCTTTGACAGTTTCTTTTGACATACATTCATTACTCCTTTCGTATTCTTGTCCCGATGGCTTCTCCATCGAGGATACGCAGAATGTTACTAGGGTCGGCCATATTGAAGACGACCACTTCCATACCATTCTCCATACATAATGATACCGCAGTTGCATCCATGACCGCTAGTCTTTCTTGTAAGATGAAGTGATAAGACAATTCCGAGTACATGGTGGCGGTATGATCTTTCTTAGGATCGGCACTATAAATGCCATTGACGCCGTTTTTGGCCATCAAGATGACATCGGCATTAATTTCTGCTGCTTTTAAGGCTGCAGCGGTATCGGTCGAGAAGAACGGACTTCCGGTACCCCCTGCAAAGATGAGCACCCGTCCCTTTTCCAGGTGACGAATGGCCCGACGACGAATATAAGGTTCGGCGACCTCGTTGATGGCAAGTTCGGTTTGCACCCGAGTATCAATCCCGGCTTGTTCCAAGACATCTTGTAAGGCAAGCGCATTAATGATGGTCGCAAGCATGCCCATATAATCGGCATTGCAACGTTCCATTCCCACTTTTTGAGCGACTTTTCCCCGCCAGATGTTCCCTGCTCCGACCACGATGGCGAGTTCCACCCCGCGGGCGAGCACTTCACGAATCGAGTTGGCGAGGGAGACTAAGACCTGACGATCCAGAATTTCGTGTTCCCCTTGGTGGTGATCCCCTGCAAGGGCTTCTCCACTGATTTTCAATAAAACACGACGATAGGTTGATGGCATAGGCGACCTCCTCCGTTCCTTGTTAGAAAAAAGACACTAATAAAATAGTGTCGTTTTCTCGCGATTAGCGAACTTGACTCATGACTTCTTCAGCAAAATTGTCTTCACGTTTTTGGATGCCTTCGCCCACAACAAAGCGAATAAAGGCACCGAGTTCTCCCCCATGAGCCTTCACATATTGGGCAATGGTTTGATCCGGGTTCTTAATAAATGCTTGGTCCGCAAGGCTGAGTTCATTGAGTACTTTCCCCATCTTACCTTCGACGATTTTCGCCAAGGCTTGCGCAGGTTTCCCAGCGAGTTTGGGGTCATTCTTCGCTGCTTCCATTTGAACATTGGTTTCTTGTTCAATAAAGGAAGCAGGAATTTCGGCTTTGTTTAAATATTGAGGAGCCGATGCGGCCACGTGCATGGCAACATCATGTGCGACTTCTTCATTTTGGCAATGGCGGAGCAACACGGCCGTGGCAATTTTGCCCCCCATATGAATGTAGGTTCCAACGATATCGCCTTCGCTTTGACGCAAAGCGGCGACACGACGTAATTCAATCTTTTCGCCAATGGTGCTCGTGGCAGCCACAAGAGCAGTCGCAACAGTGCCTTCCCCAAGGGGTGCGGCAAGGCCGGTTTCCAAGTTATGGGCTTGAGCCTGAACCAAAGCTTCATTGACTTCTTTAACGAGGGAGACAAACTTCTCATTCTTGGCAACAAAGTCGGTTTCCGAATTGATTTCGCAAACGACAGCGACATCGCCTAAGAGTGCAACGGAGGCTAAGCCTTCGGCGGCAATCCGGTCGGCTTTTTTGGCAGCTTTCGCAATGCCTTTTTCACGGAGCCAATTGATGGCATTTTCGATATCGCCATCGGTGGCTTCTAATGCTTTTTTACAATCGAGAATCCCGGCACCGGTCCGTTCTCTCAAGGTTTTAATGTGTTCGGTGGTAATGGCCATGAAATGTCCTCCCTTTCCTTATTCCGAAGCCTTCGGGGCTGCGGGTTTGCTATCTTCACTACGTGGGGCCGAGCTGGTGGGGCGGCTGTAATCCGGACGGTTGTAGGATGGACGACGTTGGTAACCACCTTCACGTCCACCTTCCCGGCTAGCATAACGCGCCCGACGTTGGGCAATCGCTGCTTGACGAGCGGCTTGC
>JBAYCP010000040.1:0-6951 GCA_041668665.1 Bacilli bacterium
AAGAAAAAAATAAAAAAGTAGGAGGTTTAACGGTGTGTAAAAAGAAGAACGCTATAATAAGCGCTCTTGATGGTTCATTTTCAAATGATCGTAGGCTTTTTCCGTTACTGTTCTTCCTCGAGGTGTGCGATTAATCATCCCTATTTGCAGTAAGTAAGGTTCACAAACATCTTCCAGGGTCATGACTTCCTCGCCGATTGCGGCTGCTATGGCCTCTAATCCAACAGGACCTCCACGAAAACGTTCGATGATTCCTGCAAGATAACGCAAATCAATTTGGTCAAGCCCTAGAGAGTCGACTTGTAAGGCTTCCAAAGCATTTCTCGCTACTGACAAGGAGATGGACCCTCGATTAATGACAGTTGCAAAATCGCGAATTCGTTTGAACAAACGATTTGCTACTCGAGGAGTTCCTCTGGCTCGTTTGGCAATTTCTACCACAGCATCTTCATCAATTGGACAAGCAAAAACCCGACTTGTACGTCGAACTATTTGATCAATTTCTTCCAGTGAATAATACTCTAGTTTTAAAACGATACCAAATCGATCGCGCAACGGCGACGATAAGGAACCCGCTCGAGTAGTAGCTCCAACCAAGGTAAAGGGTGGAATATCAAGCGTAATTGCGCGAGCACTTGAATCCTTTCCAAGTACTACACTAATTTGGTAATCTTCCATGGCAGCATATAAAACTTCTTCCACAATATGAGGTAATCGGTGAATTTCATCGATAAATAAAACATCTCCAGCAGATAATGTCGATAAGATTGCCGCTAAATCCCCTGTGCGTTCAATGGTCGGGCCACTCACCACACGAATGGATCCTTCCATTTCAGTTGCGATGATATGAGCCAAAGTTGTTTTCCCCAAGCCAGGAGGGCCGTATAGCAAGACGTGGTCAAGACTTTCCCCACGTTTTTTTGAGGCTTGAATAAAGACTTTTAGATTGTCTTTTACACCGCTTTGTCCAATATACTCCTCAAGTGAAGTGGGGCGAAGAGATAATTCTCCTTCATCGTCGATTGTTGGATAGCCACTCATTAATCGCTCCATAAAACCCCTCCTAACGTTTCAGTTGTTGCAAAGCTTTTCTTAGGTATTCTTCAGCAGAAAGCGTTTCTTTCCCTAACGATGCGCATACCCGATCAATCTCGTTTGCCTTAAATCCCAAACTCTTAAGGGCAAGCTTAGTATCATCGAGTGCCCGATTGATGCTTTCATCTTTATTATATTCATCAAAGACAAGTTTACCTTTCAAATCGAGGATAATTTGTTGAGCAGCTTTGGGACCGATTCCAGGTAATTTCTTAAGAAAAGCAGTATTTCCTGTTTCGATGGCTTGAATCATTGGACCAGGAGACGTATGGGACAAAACATTAATAGCGGTGCGCGGGCCAATGCCACTTACATCAATTAAGCGAAGAAAGAGTTCACGCTCTTCTTTAACTCGAAATCCATAAAGAAGCCATTGGTCTTCACGTACAGCTAAATGGAGAAATACTTTGATAATTTCATCACGACGAAATTGCTCGGGATGTGCAACGAAAATATGATAACCAATATTACCATTTTCTAATACAATGGAATCGGTTGCTATTTCACGGACATACCCTATCATGTAACGATACATGTCATCACCCACTTACTGTTATTATAGCATAAAAAACTTGAAATCCTTTACCTTAATCTCTTTTCCAATTGGGAGGAGTAAGCGCTAGATTTCGTTTATGTTCACTCATCTTGTGCAATTCCAGCAGGCGATCCTCATGGGGTTTTGCAATGGAATCCCCCAATAAGAAATGATCGATTTCTGGATAGGTGACTCGAAGCTCATCTTCATCACATATACCGGGAAGAATTCCAGCAGTTGGCTTCCGATCAATGATGGTTTGAGGAACTCCTAATATTTTGGCAGCCTGCCATACTTCCCCTTTGGTAAGATGAATAAGCGGGACAAGGTCTACTCCACCATCTCCAAATTTTGTAAAATAGCCTGTATACCATTCCGCCCAATTATCAGTGCCAGTAACTAAGTAATTATGTTGAGTGGCAAGCGCATAAAGGGTAACCATTCGCAACCGTACTTTTGTATTTGCATAAGATAATGACGGAATATCAAGATGAATTTGTTGCTGAAGAAGATCAAAATCACTTTTCCACTGCTGATACGTTGGTGTTAAATCAATTTCGATGACAGGAATGTTGCATGAAGCAGCAACTAGACGTGCGTCTTGGGCGTCTTTGGGATCGGATTCACAAGGCATAATCACAGCTAAACATTCATCGCCGACAGCCTTTCGCAATAAAAAGGCGGTTACAGCAGAATCGATGCCTCCAGATAGTCCAACAATAAATCCTTTTACTTGATTTTTTTGCTTGATTTCCTGTAGCCATTTGATAATTTGATCCAGATATTGTTCGAGTTGCATGCCAACCACCTCACTTCTTTCTATTATAACGGTTTTTTGGATAAAAAAAAGTCCGTTTCTTGCGTCTTTGCGACAAGAAACGGATCGATTACATAAAATGAAGTTCCTTCATCTGATTCTCAACAAACTGATTGGTATAGAGCTTATAATAATAGCCTTTCACTTGCATGAGTTCTTCATGAGTTCCGCGTTCAATTACTTCGCCTGCTTTTACTACAAGTATCAAGTCGGAATGGACAATTGTTGATAAGCGATGGGCAATGATGAAACTTGTTCTTCCGGCAAGCAAATGATGAATTGCCTGTTGAATAATGTATTCTGTTTCCGTGTCGATGGAAGAAGTTGCTTCATCTAAAACAAGAATTTTGGGATTTGCAATAATTGCACGAGCAAACGCGAGTAACTGACGTTGCCCTTGGGACAAACGATTGCCTCCTTCGCCTACTTCGCTATCGTAACCATGATCAAGTTTCATAATAAAATCATGAGCATTAACAGCTTTGGCTGCCTCTATGACTTCTTCTAGCGTTGCATCAAGTTTACCGTATGCAATATTGTCTTTGACTGTTCCGCTAAATAAGTGAGGTGTTTGCATGACATAGCCTAAATTAGCATGCAACCAAGCGATGGAGCGCTCCTTGTAATCACGGCCATCAATTCGAATGCTACCAGCTGTAGGCTCGTAGAAACGGCATAGAAGATTGACAATGGTAGATTTACCAGCTCCAGTTTCTCCAACAAGAGCAACACTTTTTCCTCTTTCGACATCAAGAGAGAAATCTTTTAATACAAGATTGGCTCCCCCGTTATAACCAAAACTAACATGGTCGAATGTTACAGTCCCATCGAGGGCTTCCCAATTATCTTTTTTCGGAGCGTTGTAAGTTCCGTATTTTTCTAAGACTTCGGGGCGATCGATTAACTCAGGTTCAACAGAAATAATATTGAAAACACGTTCGGCAGCAACTTGGGCATGTTTCATTTCATTGGTAATTCGAGCGATGCCCAGCACGGGTTCAAAAAACATAGTGGTATAAGAAATAAATAGAAATAAGACCGACGATTCCATTGGACCAATGAGTACTTCCATCCCTCCAAAGTAGGTCATTGATGCGATGCCAAAGGCAGCAATCACCGCAATGATTTGATAATAGAGAGAATTGTAAATCGATGAACGTATGGATGCGCTACGAAATTTGTGGACGATTTGTGAAAAACCATGAAAATTCTTCTCTTCAAGTACTAATGATTTTGAAGTTTTTGCGCCCATGATTCCTTCATTTAACGCTCCACTCACTTGAGCGTTAAGTCGTCGTACTTTCCATGAATATCGAATAATTACTTTGCGAAAAAAGACGCCCACAAGTGTAATGGTTGGAACAACAATCAACATAATCAATGCAAGCTTTGGACTAATTGTCAACATTACTATTAGGATAAAGATTAATTTGAAAATCGACCATATAAGGTCGTTAATCCCCCAAGATAATATTTCGCCCAAACGAGCGGTATCATTTGTTGTTCGAGATATTAGCCATCCCACCGAGTACTTATCAAAAAAGGAATATGACAGGCTTTGTAGGTGAGAAAAGGCTTCCGAAGTTAATAGAGAGTAAATTTTCTGTTCGATACGAGAAGATGCCATTATAAACACTTTGACGGCAATGCCCTCAGCAAGGACAAAGCCTAACATACCAAGAAGAAACAACGAAAATCCATCGAGATTCCCTTGTTCAACAAAGCGTTTTAATCCATCTTCAGAGATGTACTTGACGAACAACGTTTCAACGAGGGCAGTGGAAATAACCGCAACCATCATAATGATAATTAGTTTCTTATAAGGTTTTAAATAGGAAAGAACACGTTTCCAAAGCTTAAAGTTTATCCTAGCATTTAAGTCGACTTCATCAAACTCTTCATGCATGAGGGATCACCTCCTCAATATAATTGTGTGGACCACTAAACTGAGTCTGAATGGACCAAATCTTACGATAAAGGCCTTCTTTTCTTACTAATTCATCGTGAGTACCAACTTCGCTAATTGAGCCATTTTCAATGACAATAATTCGATCAGCATCCATAGCTGTGGTTACACGATGTGTGATAATAATCGTAGTCGAATGATTTTGTCGTTGTGCTAGGGCGCGCCGAATGCGTAAGTCAGTCTCGGTGTCCACTGCACTTAATGAATCATCAAATACAAGAATTTTATAGTTTTCTAATAGTGTACGGGCAATCGCGATTCGTTGCTTTTGCCCTCCTGATAAGGTTACGCCACGTTCTCCTACTAAGGTGTCAAACCCTTTTTCAAAATGCTCAATGTCGTTTCGAACCGCAGCAATTTCTGCAACACTTTTAATTTCATTAAGATCGATAGTGCTACGTACTACGCCAATGTTCTCTGCAATTGAACGTGAGAATAAGAAAGGTTCCTGTAAAACCATTCCAACATTTTTTCGTAAGTATTTTTTATTGATTTGCTTGATGTCAATCCCATCAATCAATAACTCTCCATCCGTATGATCGATCATACGATTTAACATGCTGACTAGTGTGGACTTGCCGCTACCGGTTTTGCCTATTAAAGCGACTGTCTCACCAGCTTTAATGGATAGATTGATGTTATGTATGGTTGGAGTCTTTGCATCGTTAAACTTAAAAGAAACATCACGAAATTCTATGCTACCTTCAATTTTGGGAGTAAGTGTTCCATCATCTTTCTCGAATTCGGTAGGAATGTCGATAATTTCCATAATCCGTTTGCCAGCGGTATCAGAACGGCTTAATTCGCCAATTTGACGTCCTAATACACGTGTAGGCCAGATAATATTTTGAACGAAAAGGAATAATGAGATTGCTTCGCCAATGACTAGGTCTCCATTTAGAATGAATATAATCCCCAGTGCAAATCCTAATAGCATCACTGCATAAGAGTATCCATCACTGAAGCCCCAATAGGAAGACATTTTATTCATCAAATGATCCCAAGACTTCAAGAAAGCTTTCATCCCGTTGTTAAATTTATTTATTTCATATTCCTCGTTTGCGAAAGCTTTAACGACGCGGATTCCAGTAAGATTCTCTTGGACAATAGTCGTTAATTTGCCTTCTTTTTGCTCAATGTCCTCAAAGGCATAATGCATTTTACGGAAATAAGTAACAGCAATTGTAAAGAGAATGGGCACGGTAATTAATACAATCGATGAATATGTAAGATTAATAAGTAGCATCTGGCCGGCATAAATTAGAATTTGAATCGCGCTACTAAAGATTTGGGGTAATGATCCTCCAATGAAACGTTTTACACGATTAATGTCTGAAATGCTTCGCTGGATGAGATCCCCGGTTTCGGCTTGATTAAGATAGGAATAAGGCAACTCTCCTACGCGTTTATAGAAATCGGTTTGGAGATTATACCCAATACCTTCTGAAGTGTTAGCAATGAATAAATCCGTAAAAAGGTTAAGCGTGTCACGGATTAAAGCGGTTACTACAATTGCTATTGCAACCAAAAGCAATTGTATGGCAACATCTCTTCCAAGAAAAATGGCATTGATAAAACTAGGCAATGAACTGTTTGGATTACCATCTAGAATCGCGAATGCCTTCCCAATAAATAAAGGAATAAGGCTTCGGAAATAATTTAGGAATATAACTAGGGCCAAGGACATAGAAAGTGAGATGCGGTGACCTTTAATGTAACGTTTAAAAATTTGTATAATTTTCATAAGTCATCCCCCTGCTCTTTAACTAATAAACAACCAATAGTATACTAATAGTAATATAATAGTATTTTAATCGTAGTAATCAAACTCAAAATCACATAGTTTAACAGTGTCTCCTTGTTTGACACCCATTTCTGACAATGCCTTCTCTACTCCCATTTTGCGAAGTATCGATAGAAGATAGAGAATTCCATCATCAGTTGATAGATTTGTTCGTTGATAAATTGATTCCACTTTATCTCCACTGATTTTCCAAGTCTTTTGATCAAGTCGAGTAATTTTGAAATCTGGAATACGATCTTGTTCATAAGAAAACACTTTAATATCGTCCATGCTTTCATTGGAGAAGATAGGAAATTCAGGGGTTTTTTCAATTTCATCAGCAACATAGTAAATTAAATCATCCAAGCCTTTTTTTGTAAGAGCACTAATTGGGAAAATTTTAAATTTATCCCCAAATTTTCTTTGAAATTCTTCAAGAAGAAGAACCGCTCCTTCATCGTCCATTTTGTTTGCCGCAACAATCATAGGACGCTCAAGCAAGCGCATGCCGTATTGTTCTAGTTCAGTATTGATGATTGTGAAATCAGAGACAGGATCTCTTCCGTCTGAACTTGCCATATCAACAACATGAATGAGAACTCTACAACGTTCAATGTGGCGAAGAAATTGCAGGCCTAGTCCTTTTCCTTGATGGGCACCTTCGATTAATCCAGGAAGGTCAGCCATAACAAAGTTTCGGTTATCCCCTACTGAAACTACTCCTAAATTAGGAATTAATGTAGTAAAAGGATAAT
>JBAYCP010000041.1:0-6864 GCA_041668665.1 Bacilli bacterium
TATGCCACTATGTTGTGCGTCCAATTGATGAAAGATTGCCGAAGAGTGCAAACCTGTAGCAATGACAAAAAAGTAAAGCTCAACATCGACAACGTGGGCGAATACATATTTGCGCATTGCGAAAAGAATATCACCCTAGACTTCCTCGCAGAAGCCCTTGGCATTACCAAATATCACTTCATTCGAATCTTCTGTAAAAAAATGGGGGAAACCCCCCACTCTTATCTCATCAAAGCGCGTCTCTCCCGGGCCAAGACCTTACTCGAGGGCAACCAGTATTCGGTGTCTGAGATTAGCGATCTCTTAAGCTTCTCCACCCCTGATTACTTCTCGAAAGCCTTCAAAAAGAATACCGGTCTTTCTCCCCAACAGTATCGAAAACTCTCGCGACAAATGACCTAAGTAAAGGCACTCCAAGGAGTGCCTCTTTTTTTATTCGGTACGTAAGGCAACAACGGGATCTTTGTTGGCAGCAATGCGACTAGGAATTAACGAAGCAATCCACGTGAGAGCCATCGACAACGCAATGAGTGCCCCTGCTACATAAAGAGCAAGCTGGGCAATTTGTTCAACACCAATCGCATTGAAAGCGATGGCATTAATAGGAATGGATAAGAGATAGGTCACCACAATGCCAATCACTCCTGCAAACAAGCCAATCAGCACGGTTTCTGCAATAAAGACTCGAGCAATGTCTTTTTTCCGTGCGCCAATGCTACGTAATACACCGATTTCTTTGGTACGTTCCACCACCGAGACATAAGTAATAATCCCAATCATCACCGAAGACACAATCAACGAGATGGCGGCAAATGCTGATAATACCAATGAGATGGTATCAATCAACGAGGAGACCGTACTAATGATGGTTTCCGACAAATCGGTATAATAGACCTGATCTTCGACTTCTTTTCCTTCATTATAGGCATCCAGGTAGGTTTTAATTTGATCTTTTCCTTCAAAGGAACTCGGATAAATTTGAATGGAGGCCGGAATGGTATTTCCCCCTAGACTACGAATGGTGGCATCGAATTGACCACTGGTAAAGGTAAGCCCCGTTAACACACTTTTTTCATCATCTGCCAGTTGGGCTTGGACCACATCGGAAGCGATTCCATTGGTCACCAACTCTTCGGTCAGTTCACTACGATACGCCACTCCTCGCGAAAGCAAGGTGGAGGATGAACCTGGTTTCACCCGAATGACACCAACAATCTCCATGGTTGGGGCCGTGGATAATGCGTACATGGTTTCATAATCGCCACGGGCACCATAACGCTCCGTTTCACTGTTGTAACGATAATAATCATTGTTGTACATGAGTTTCATGATTCGTCCGACCAAGTCATCAAAATGCAAGGCTGTCCCATGGGTGTAGGTAATTCCTAAGGCATCCAACAAGTTCACGTTGATCCGATTGTTTTGGTCAACGACCAAGACAAGTTGATGATTGTTCGATGGAAAATCCCCCGTCAACAAATCGTATTGGTCTCCCACAAAATCAGCACTGGGTGGCAATTGCTGCCACGAAATACTTCCTGTATTCACCCGTTTGTATTCCAACAAATCGGTTTGGACAATCATGTTCGCTGTCACACCAAAGTTGTAAGCAATGTCGCTGTACCACTCCGGATTCATCGCTTCCAGATACGTTAAATAATCGGCATCAATGGTATTGATGTGTAAGGCACTATCCAACAATCGGTCATAGGGATATAAAACGTCTTCCGTCGGGTAAGTATATTGATTTTGGAGGTATTGTTGGTAGTTATCACTGAAATTACGATCCAAGGATGTGGAAGGTAAGATGGAAATAGGAAATCCCGATAAGGTATCACTTTGCATGGTGCCAATATAGGCTTGGGTTCCTCCACTAATGGCGAGAACCATTGCTACTCCAATAATTCCAATACTTCCAGCAATGGAAGTAATCAAGGTGCGGGTTTTTTTCGTTAATAAATTGTTAAAGCTAAGATGCATCGCGGTGAAAAATGACATCGACGATTTTCGACCTAAGCGTTTGCCACGAGCGGCGGTTTCCGTGGTATGTGGATGAGAATCTGCGATGATCTGTCCATCTTTCACTTCCACAATCCGGTTGGCGTATTTGGCGGCGATGTCTTGGTTGTGGGTGACCATAATCACCAAGCGATCCTTGGCAATTTCTGTCAACAAATCCATGATAGTTTCACTTGTTTTGGAATCCAAAGCCCCTGTTGGTTCATCCGCCAATACAATCTTGGGATCATTGACCAATGCGCGGGCGATTGCCACCCGTTGCATCTGCCCCCCCGATAGTTGATTGGGGCGTTTACGGAGTTGATCGAACAATCCTACCGATTCCAAAGCTTTGGTGGCACGCGCTTTACGTTCCGCACGTCCTACTCCCGAAAGGGTTAAAGCAATTTCCACATTTTCTAAAACCGAAAGGTGGGGAATGAGATTGTAGGTTTGAAAGACAAACCCTACGGTTGAGTTGCGATAGGCATCCCAATCGGCATCTTTGAATTCTTTGGTGGAAATACCATCAATCAACAAATCTCCAGCGGTATATCGGTCCAACCCGCCAATAAGGTTTAACATGGTGGTCTTGCCACTGCCAGAGGCTCCTAAAATGGCCACAAATTCACTGGCACGAAACGCTAAATTAATTTGATGCAAGGCAGTGACCTGATTGGCACCACTCCCATAGACTTTTGAAATACTTTGTAGTGATAACATAAGCATCCCTCCTTTCGAGGGTTAGATTTTATTCTATCTTCTTATTGTAAAGTAAAGATGAACAAATGGCGAATGATTTGATTGAAATGTAAAAACGTTTGGATGATACCAAACGTTTCTTTACATTTTAGATCGAGTGGGCTTCAATATGGCAGCCCATCTCAAGACTAACATCTTGGCTTTGAATGTCGTAATCCGTATAGCAAGTAGTATCAATACCAATGAAGGAAAAACCATGTTTTTGATAAAATTCAATGGCAGGAACATCGCACGACTGGGTCTCCAAGACCAAAGCCCGACACTGGGCTTGTTTGGCAAGGTCTTTGGCATATTGCATAAGCGCTGATCCATAGCGGTTGCGCCGATAATCCTCGGCTACCCAAAGGTTCACAACACGCAAGCGATTGCCCCAAGGCTCAGGTTTGACCTCCAAAGCAGCTACCAACTGATGGTTGTCCAAAATGCCATAAGCAATGGCATGAGGATTATAGGGTTGATACAGGGTATCATCAAACCACCGTTTCTGGGGTTCATCAAAGTCTTTTAAAACTAATTCAAAGGCCACCCGCCCTGCCTCTTCACTCACAAGGACATCATAGTATTGCCTGGTTTCATATTCAAAGTGAATGCGATAGGTGGAGTATTTCTTTTTACTTAATCGTCGTATCGACGGTGGCTTTTCGCTGGAATCACGTTCCATAAGGACACTCCCTTCGAGTGATGGATGTGCTCGACTTGCGAAGATTATAACGCCATCTTCCCTCTCCTGCAAGGGGGGAATGAAAGAAAAAACCGAGACAGGTTTTTTCCTGTCTCGGGTTTCACTCGAGCAATGCAAGTCGCGGCTAACGGGGAGTAACATGAGCGCGATACGTAAATCTGTTAAATGGAGGTTGGAGCAGATTTATCTATGAACCAAGGAAGGAACGGTGAGGTCTAAGAGACAAGGTTACAAGAATCGAGATCAAAAGGGGGTATCAATTGAACATCGAAGTAGAATTACGAGAAAAGAGGATAGTTTTTCTAGTATCGAACCTGAATCTTAAAGCGACTCGATGGTATTTACGTCTTGTCGATGAAACCGAGGGAATGCTAGTCATCGTTTGGGGGATATCGTTCGGTTCATCCAGACTCATGCAAAGCTCAAAGTGAAACTAATCTTCCATCGACATAATCCGTTCCTTCCTCGGGATCACGCATTGGCCGTTGAACTCGCATTGGACTTTGCATCAAAGGGATTTCTCCCTTTTCTAACTTTACTATAGCACACTTTATTTAATTATGCAAATGGTGCGCATAGTAAACAATATATTGCAATTTTCTTGCAAATAATAAGCGAAATCCCCCACTTTGGTGGGGGACGCTATCATTATAACGCTAATGATTAAGGCCGAGGTTGAGGTTCTAAAATGGCTTCTACTCGAAAATCAAAGGGGTGCTGATGGCGTTTCCAATAGGCAACAACCGCCCCAATGGCTGTCGCATACACTGCGTAAGGAGGAACAATCAATTGAAGTTGATACAATGTCTGTAAAACAGGAAAGACTTCTTCCACTTGGGGAACGGTGGTTAACGATCCGGTAAATACGACGGTCTTAATGTCATCGTTACGACAAGCGAAAACTGCCAACATCCCAATGGTTTGTAACACCATATTAATGATGCCTGCCAAAACATCGGCATCATTGGTCTTTTTCCGTAGGTTTCCAAAGTTTGCAGCCGTAAGATGGGAGGGTAAGGTGGAGATGTGTTGGGAGATTAAGTCTTCCACCAACAAATCCACTTTCATGTAACTTCCCTTTTGCGCTTCGAACAAGATGGCTTGGTAATCATCACCTTTGCCCAGCAATTTGGCAAGCCCCAAAATCGTTCCGCCCCCCACACCGCTGCCTCCCATGTGCTGAAGTTCATCTCCTGCTGCACGAACAAAGGCGGTGCCTGTCCCCATGCTAACCGCAATGACTCGATCGTTGTAAGCAAGGGTTTGAGCACCATAGCCAATGGCTTTGAATTCATCGATGCGATCGGTAGGAAGTTCCAGAAGGTCACCAAATGTTTTGAGGGAACCTACTCCCGTGAGCAAAATTCGTTCAATCTGTGTGCGTTCCAAATGTTGGTCATGCATAAACTGTTCCACCATGGCAGGCAATGCCATCGCAGAAGAATGATTCTTGGTTTGTTGAACGGCTAGTAAGACCCCGTCTTCTTGGAGAGCGACGAGTTTGGTGGTGGTGCTTCCTAAATCCACACCGAGCAGGATGGACATGATCCTTAGTTCCTCCATCGAAAAAGTGAACCTTTTCCGTTTTCTTTTTATAAGTTGATACAGGGGAAAATCACGCCTATTTTATCGAATATTTGCCTGTGGGTCAAGAAAAAAGTGCTTTTTGGAAAAAAGCACTCTTACCCGACAATGGTTTTCAAATATTTGGCTGCATTCTGTGCCGCAATTGCACCATCACTGGTGGCGGTCACAATCTGCCGTAATTCTTTCACCCGAACATCTCCTGCCGCAAATATTCCAGGAATTGAAGTGGAACAATCTTCCTTGGCACGAACATAACCAAGGTCATCCAACTCCACCAAACCTTGAAGGGCTTGGGTCTCTGGGACTTGTCCGACATATAAGAAGGCTCCAGGAACACGTAACAACGTAGTTTCCTTGGTCGGAAGATGTTGCAAGACAAGCCCTGCAAGTTTTCCTTCCTCTTCCACAAACCGTTCCACAACGGTATCCAAGACGAGCTCAATCTTAGGATTCTTCTTCACTTGTTCAATCACGACTTCATCGGCACGAAACCCTTGCCGACGATGGATGAGATAAACTTTCTCGACCAGTCCGGTTAAGTATAGCGATTCTTCCAAGGCCGAATTGCCACCCCCCACCACTGCGACAGCTTGTCCTCGATAAAAGGCTCCATCACAAATGGCACACCACGAGATGCCTCGACCCGCTAGTTCGGATTCGCCAGGTACATCGAGTTTTCTTGTTTTGGTGCCAGTGGCGACAATTAACGCCGGCGCATGATACGTCCCTTGATCGGTCGTCACCACTTTTTCGTTGCCTTCGACATGGACACGTTGAACATCTCCATATTCATAGGTAACACCCATCTTCTGGGTATGTTCAAACATTTTTAACGATAACTCAGGCCCTTGTATTTTTTCATAGCCCGTATAATTTTCAACTTCATAGGTATTCACCATTTGTCCGCCTGGTGCACCCTTTTCCAACATTAAAACCCTTAATCCTGCCCGTACGGCATAGATTCCTGCGGTCATCCCTGCAGGACCTGCTCCTAATATAATGACATCATAGTGGTTGTTTGCTTGCATGCTTCATCCCTCTTCTCTATGTTGCTTCTTGAACGAGTTTATTATACCTTATTCCTACTCATTTCGGAACGAAGATGCAATTCATCCTCTACTTTCTCATAAAAAGGTGCCGCCCTGGGAATGGAGACCAGGGCGGCGAGAGGAGTACAAGCGTTTACGAGCCATGAGCTCGGAAACGGGGATGAGCATTTTGTCCAATTTGTTTCATCTTATCTTCCTTAAAAGCCGAAACAATGGTGAGCATTAAATACAACAAGGCTACGACGAGCTGGGCGCTTAAGGCAAACAGCACACTTTGACTTTGAGTAAAGATAATGATGAGAACCAAGGTGGTTTCAACCATAAGATATAGGGTTACCAGATACGCAAAGGGATCTTGTAAGCCCAAGGTAGGAAAACGGAAATTCATCATGAGTGCCAAGGCAAAGATGCCATAACATAAGGTCATGAATCCAATCGTAATCCACAAGGAGGCATCATAGGGATGATACCCGGAGAGGACAATCCAATACATCATGCCATAATACGGAAGCAACGGCCATAGACGAAGGATCCGTCGTAACATGGGTCTTCCCTCCTTTCCGAACCCGCGACGGGGACGTCATCGAAAGCAAAAGAGCGCAATGTAACCTGCGAATAAAGAACGGATCGTGGTCAACATGATGGGACCATGAGGGTTTTCTAACCTCATTATAACACATCTAGTTATAAAACAATAGATTACACCCGTATCCTTATTGCCCTTCCTAAGCAATAAAATACACGGTAATCTGTGTATTTACTCAATTATAGGCAAAAACCTTGAAA